>JAZQWY010000077.1:0-6851 GCA_045632545.1 Eubacteriales bacterium
GTAAAATGAAAAAAATACTCGCTTCTCTGATGTCGTTTATCCTCGTTCTCACAGCGTCGGTCATCAAGGTCGATTCAGCGATAGAGGACACGCCCTCGGTCTCCGCCCAGAGTGCGGTGCTCATAGACTGCGACTCGCAAAATATTCTCTATTCTAAAAAGCACGACGAGAGAATGGGTATGGCAAGTACCACAAAGATAATGACGGCGCTCGTCGCCGCAGAGAATTACGACTTAAAACGAACTGTCAAGGTCGCGACTGAGGCGGTCGGCGTGGAGGGCTCATCGGTATATCTCTACGAGGGCGAAGCGCTCACTATGGAGGAGCTTCTCTATTCCCTGCTGTTGCAGTCAGCAAACGACGCAGCGGCAGCGATAGCTATCGCCGTGGCAGGTAGCACCGAGAAGTTTGCGGATATGATGAACGAGCGCGCAAAGCAAATGGGGCTTGAGAACACAAACTTTACAAACCCCCACGGGCTGAGCGACGACTCTCACTATACCACGGCGTACGACCTTGCCGTGATAACCGCTCACGCGCTGAGAAATGAGACTGTTAGAGAGATAGTCTCTACATATAAAAAATCAATACCGATAGACAGCGACTGCAACCCGCGAGTGCTCGTAAACCACAACAAGATGCTGAAGCTCTACGACGGAGCTATCGGGGTTAAGACGGGATTTACGAAAAAGACGGGAAGGTGTCTTGTCAGCGCCGCCGAGCGAGAGGGGCTGACCGTTATTGCCGTCACCCTGAACGCCTCAGACGACTGGAACGACCATACTAAAATGCTTGATTTCGCGTTTGATAACTACGAGTCTCTTCTCATCGCAGGTGTGGGTAGCTTCACCTATGCTATGCCTGTTACGGGCGGTGACGAGGATTACGTTACTCTCACAAACACGAGGGAGCTGAGAATGACCGTTCCCAAGGAAAGAGGAGAGCTCGACTGCAAAATAGAAACACTCCACCGCTTTGAATTCGCGCCCGTCCTGCGTGGCAGCGAGTCGGGGTACGTGTACTATTCCTACGACGGAAAATTCTTCACAAACTCTCCGCTTGTCTGTGCCGAAAACGTGGGTGTTCGCAAGAGTGAGGATGGATTTTGGAGCAAAATATTTAATTAGCATAAGGACGTTAAATGGATTCGATAAAACTGCAAAAATATTTCACCGACTGCGGGATAATGTCTCGCCGCGCGGCTGAAAAGGAAATAGAAAACGGCAGCGTGAGGGTAAACGGAGAGGTGGCAACGCTTGGAACGAGGATAACCCCGGGCGTGGATTCTGTCACCTATCTCGGCAAACCCGTGCAAATGCCGAAATTCAAAAAAAAGATATACGTTATGCTCAATAAACCGAGGGGATATCTGACCACGATGTCGGACGACAGAGGCAGACCTACCGTGGCGGAGCTTGTCGCCGACGTGGGTGAGCGCGTCTATCCCGTGGGCAGACTTGATATGGACTCGGAAGGACTGCTCCTGCTGACAAGCGACGGCGAGCTTGCTCTGAAGCTCACACACCCAAGACACGAGATACCGAAGATATATAACGTCAGAGTAGGCGGAAAGGTGGAATATGACACGCTCAAGGCGCTCAACGCGCCAATGGAGATAGACGGATATAAGCTCCTTCCTGTCAAAACTGAGCTTGTCTCAATAAAGGGTGACTATTCCGTTCTGCGTATGACTCTTTTTGAGGGCAGAAACCGTCAGATACGAAAGATGTGCGAAGTCGTGGGGCTTGACGTGTTAAGGCTCTCGCGTATAGCTATTGGAAATATATCCCTTGGCGAGCTTGCGCCTGGTAAATGGAAATACCTCTCGCCCTCGCAGGTGGAATATCTGCGCGGCGGCAAGACAAAAAATAACGAACAAAAAAGTAAGAGGACTTAAAAATGCTTAAAGTTTTACCCGTTCAATCAAAGACAACTCAGGAGGAGATCTGCCAAAAGTGCGGAGTTGAATATAATCCCGACACACTGGCGTATTCCGCCACGGTGGACGACCGCCTTGCGGGTATCTGTCAGTTTAAGGTGACTGCCGAGGGCGGACTGATATACGACCTCGCTCCCGCGACCGATTTCGATAATTTCGAGGCGATGTTCGTTATGGGCAGAGGAACGCTTAATTTCATAGACCTGTGCGGAGTACACCGTGCCTATTTCGTTGGCGAGGTAAAGGACGAATCCCTCCTTAAAGCTGTGGGCTTTTCCAAAAACGCCGAGGACAAATTTGAGATAAACCTTGAAGGCTTCTTCACCGACCATTGCCATAATCATAAATAATTTGTGATAAAAAAAGACTGTTGCTATAGAGGATCACTCTAAAGGACAGTTTTACACCTACCGATAGAAAAAACAAAAGCCGCAGATTGATTTTCTGCGGTTTTTGTGATATAATAGGGTATATGATTAATACGGTGCATAAAGCTATTTTGCTAAGATAAATAAGAATTTGATGGAGGTACCTCTGTATGACAACATTAGAAACACAACGACTTATTTTAAGAGGATGGCGAGAGTCTGATGTTGATGATTTACATGATATCATGAAAAATTCTTCGGTTATTATGGGCGGTTGGGAACCTCATGCCAATATAAATGTTACCCTTGATGTTTTGAACGAGTATATTGAAAATGATGACCGATGGGCTGTTGCTCTAAAAGATAGTAAAAAAGTTATTGGTTGTGTTAGAGTCTGTCCCGACCACAATCGTGGAAAGTTTTATGCCAAATCTATAAACTATGTTTTATCTGAAGATTATTGGGGAAATGGCTATATGACAGAAGCAATCAAACAAATTATTAAATATTTGTTTGATGAATTAAACATAGATTTATTGTCTGCTTTTCATATTCCTGATAATATTAGGTCCAAGAATGTTCTTGAAAAATGTGGATTTGAATATGAAATTACAATAGAACAAGGATACAAAAGATTCGATGGTGAATTTTTTGATTCAGTTTGTTATTCTATTTTGAAATCTGATTATATAGAAAAGAAATTGCAGGATAAATAGCTGACAAATTCTAATTTGTAGAAAAACATCGGTGCGCTGATCGTTAAAAGCCTCCCTTGTGTAAAGGGAGGCTATTATCGATTGGCATTTTAATGTTTTCCGATAAACTGGTATTTGTTTGATAGCATCGCTAATGGTATAATTGTTTTTCGTTCAATTCATATCTCAGGATTCTTGATTGATTATCCCCTCTTCTATTAACTTACACACAAATTCGTCTGATAGTTCATATGCCACATCGACTTCAACACAATACCATACATTGTCTATCAAATAAATGCTCTTACGAGCGGTTATAATTGGAATATCTTTCACGCAAAAATCAACTATTGCGGATTTTGTATATTTCTCGCGTGCAATATGATGATCGTAATCCGCCTTATCCGTCTTAATAAAAGCTGATGTGAATTCAAATTCGAAAGAACCACCATTTAATACACAAACGATAGTGTCGCTGTATAGATCTTCTCTTAAGTAAACAAAAGTTCCTTGCGTAGCGGGATAGGTACCACCCATTATAAAACTTGGATTCTCATCCGTTTTTACATAATAATAGCTATTTGGAAAGAATGGAAAGTTACTGGTTTGACCAAGCAAAATATCTTCTTTTGTTATGTCGATTTCACAATCTCCATTAAGTTCTTGAACCAAAATATACTTGTTATTTTGGTATATAAGTGTATCTTCTTCGCCGCGAGAAAAACCATCTGCAGGGTCAATAATATCTCCCGAGATAGAGTATTTTAGAGCTTCAATAGCCGAACAAGAAGTAAGTGAGAAGCAAAATAATATAAAAATGAATATTGTCAATATTTTTTTCATCAGTAACCCTCCGTTTGTCAATTTCTTGTTTATCTGTCTGCTTTATTTAAGTTTCGCTTTTGTTTAACAAATGAATCGAATTTAGTCCTTATCTCTATTATAACACAAAAACCGCAGAAAATCAATCTGCGGTTTCTGTTTTTCTGTCGGTAGGTAAAACTGTCCTTTAGGGTGTCGCTCTATATCAACAGTCTTTTTTCTTACCCTCTTTTTGCATCCTGTAATTTTGATATAATCTCGAGTATCTCGTCCGAGCTCTCGGCGGTCATCACCGCCGCACGCGCCGCTGCGGCTCCATTCATTCCCTTGATATACCAAGCGATATGCTTCTTTGCCTCGGCAGTTCCGCGTCGCTCTCCGCGCCCTTCAATCATAGCGAGAAAATGCTCCTTTGCCACCTCAAGTCTTTCATAACATGTGGGCGGAGTATAATTTTCTCCGTCAAGCGCCGCCGATATCTCAGCAAAGAGCCAAGGATTTCCAAGAGCTCCCCTTGCTACCATAACTCCGTCGCACCCTGTTTCGGAAAACATTCTCAGCGCGTCGGCGGCAGTATAAATATCTCCGTTTCCCACCACTGGAACCGACACGCTCCGCTTGACCTGCTCTATCACGCCTATATCCACCCCAGGCTGATACATCTGCTCTCGCGTCCTCGCGTGAACACAGATAAGGTCTGCCCCCGCGTCCTCCATTCGCTTGGCAAACTCGGGAGCTGTGACGCTATCCCAGCCTGCACGTATCTTAACGGTGACAGGCAAAGACACCGCCCGTTTTATTGCCCTGACGACCTCTGCGGCGGTCTCAGGCTCGCGCATAAGCGCGCTTCCCTCTCCGTTGCCCACCACCTTACGCACGGGACAACCCATATTTATATCTATCGCCGCTGGGGGTGTGTCCGAGCTACATCCACGATATGAGCGCTCCTCTATCATCTGCGCCGCCCGCGCCATAAACTTGCCCTCCCTGCCGAAAAGCTGTATGGCTATCGGCATCTCGTCCTTGTGTATCGTGGCGAGCTCAAGCGTCGCCGAACCCTCCGTCGCCTTTTTTCGGCTCATCTGCTCGTAACAGAGCGCCTTTGCCGATATCATCTCGCTAACGGTATACTCCGCACCGCTTCTGCGGCATATATCCCTGAACGTCCTGTCACTCACGCCCGCCATTGGAGCTAAAAACAGACCGTGCTTTATCTCAACATTCCCAATCTTCATTTTCACATCTCCTATCTAGAATATGATACCACACTCTTGTCGAAATTTCAACTCTCTTGTCTTACAAATTTATTAGATATATTTTGCCGAAAAGCCTTGCTTTCTGACTATCGGGAAGTGATACCGTCAAAGAACGGCGGCAGATACCAAAAGATGTCGAACGAATTGCTTTGATTTATATGGTAATATATGGTATTATTTCCTTGCAGATGAATCTCTGCGAAGAAAAAAGAATAAACTACTTAGTTAAAAGACAAGGAGAAAAGCAAATGGAAAAGTTCTTTGAAAAACCGAAAATGAAGATAATCGTGATATCTGCGGCATCGGTGCTGTTGCTGACGGTAATAATTGTCACGGTTGCCTGTCTGAACGTAGCGAAGAAAAACGACAACTCGGGTGACGACTTCGACGATGACGACGTGATAGGCGCGTTCGCCGAAAGCACTGAAAATACCGATGACAAGACGGACAAAAATCCTGATAACAACAAAAACAAAGACACCGATGAAGAGCTGATATTTGAGTCCAACGGCGACGGAACCTGCTCTGTGGTAGGGCTTGGAAACTTTGAGGGCTCCGAGCTTACGATACCCGCCGAAAGCCCCGACGGAGACACGGTGATAGCCATATCCGACGGCGCGTTTGAGGGCTGTGATACCCTTCAAACTATCAGTATTCCCGCAACTGTAAAAAGTATCGGCACGGGCGCTTTTGTTGAGTGCTCCTCGCTTGTCAGCTTCAGCGTAAGCTCCTCAAACACAAAATACTGCGCGGTCAGCGGCGTACTTTTCTCGAAGGACAAGACCACCCTCGTATGCTACCCATCTAAGAGAGTTGGTAAATCCTATCTGCTGAGCACAAATGTGCGAACCATCTCGGCATACGCCTTTGACGGCGTTGAACACCTCAAAACCGTTCTCTACGAAGGCTCGACCTCTAAATTTTATTCTATCGACGTAGGCACGGGAAATCAGGATTTTGATTCCCTCTCGGTCACCTGTAACTATGTTCCTGCGAAGTGATAAGTAATTTTTTGCACGGCGTAAGGGATTTATAACCCATGTAAGCGCCCATTGTTCTCCAAAAAACTTTATCTTCTTAGCGCTTACTTGGCGTAAAAGTGCAAAGCACTTTTCGCGGGGTTCTTCATCGTGAAATAATGTAAAACAAACAGGACCAAGCCAAATGGCGCGTACGCTTAAGGACAGTTTTTGAATTGACAGCATCTCCTACCGCTAGGAAAAAGGTCAAAAGATTTTTATGGATAAGGCGATTTGAGTGAAAATTCAAGTCGCCTTATTTACATTTTGGCTTTTTTATGATACAATAACTATTGTATCAATAAAGCGAAGTGTCTGTTTTAGGAGGTAAAGTTATGCAAAACAATCCTGATGTTATTCAAAAAGCAAAGAGATATGTAAAGAGATATAAAATATGGTGTACTGTATTTGGCTTTTGCATTGTTTTGGGGTATTGCTCAGTCGCTTTGCAGGGTAACATAATTGCTACGCTTGTAGCTTTAGTTGTGCTCCTTTTGATGATTCTTGTAGGTAGTCCGATTGTATTCAACAAATGTATACTGTCAATATTGAATAAAAAACTGGATGCTGATACGTATCTTGCCACCGTATATCAAGGAAATTTTGATACACCTGCGGCTTTATGGCAATTATACGGTGAGTATTTTTGCGGACACTATCAAAATGTAATAAGTATCTGCAAAATGAAATTAGACGATCCGAAAACTGCTATTCGGTATAAGTATCACTACCTTACATATCTTGCAAATGTG
>JAZQWY010000078.1:0-13768 GCA_045632545.1 Eubacteriales bacterium
GCCGCCTCAAGCATAAATCCGTCGCCGCCGAGAACTATCGCCATATCAGCTTCACGGTAAAGCTCGTCTGGAGCTTTATATACAAATCCCTTGCGGTGCTTACGCATTCTGAATATCTTATCCTTGTAGGCCGCGGGTATAAATATCTCGGAACAAAACGGCTCTATCTTATCAGCCACCGCGTAGGCGGCATCCGCCTTTTCCTTTATATTAAAATTTGAAATCAGAGCTACCTTTCTCATAAGTCTGCCCCCTTGTTGCTTTACTTTTTAGTTATCGCGAGGATAAACTTGTCGTCCACCCTCGGTTTGACGCACTCTTTCTTTATAAAATGCGCCAGATATTCCCTGTTTCCGTCTCCGCCCGTTATGGGAGAGGGTATCAGTCCCACGCAGTCAAATCCATTCTCAACCGCGCAGTTTATCACTCTTTTTACAGCCAGATAACGGTACGCCGCGTTTATCACGATACCGTTCTTCCCGATACCCTGTCGCCCCGCCTCAAACTGAGGCTTTATAAGACTGATAAAGCTGCCGCCGTCAAGCAACACCTCACGCACACCCGGTATGATGTAGGTCTGCGAGATAAACGACACGTCCGCCGTGGCTACGTGGCAAAGCTCTCCCACTGTTTCCACTCTCAGGTCTCTCGCGTTGAAATGCTCGATACAGACCACCCTTTTATCATTCCTAAGCGTTTCGTGGAGCTGACCGTATCCCGCGTCGATAGCCACCACGGATGCCGCTCCGCGTTTGAGCAAACAGTCGGTAAACCCGCCCGTAGACGCGCCGATATCCACCGCCCGCTTTCCACTCACGTTCACCGAAAAAGCGTCAAGCGCCGCCTCCAGTTTCATTCCGCCGCGGCTGACGTATTTGAATACCTGTTCTATCTTTACCTTATGCTCTGCTGTGTGGTCTATCGGCGACGATGATTTTTTTACCTCCGCGCCGTCTATAAAGACCGCCCCCGCGGCAATAAGGTCCTGAGCCTTTTTTCTGCTGGGGGTGTATCCCGCCTCTGTTAAATAAACGTCTACTCTCATCATTTCCATATCAAAGCATCACGAAGGACATAAGTATTCCGACGGTTATTCCCCAGAGCGCTCCGATAAGCACCTGAAACGGCGTGTGTCCCACAAGCTCCTTAAGTCCAGTGTTTATTTCCTCGGGCCGGCCCGAAAAGAGTTCTTTCGTTATCTTATTTATTATCTTTGCCTGCTCACCCGTCTCATAGCGTACACCCAACGCGTCTATCATAACTATCATAGCGAAAAGTCCGCTGATAGCCACCTCAAAGGAATCAAAGCCGAAGCCGATAACGCTCGCCGCCACGAGAGCGCATACTGCCGCCGAATGTGAACTCGGCATTCCTCCGTTTGAAAACAGCAAGGCTGTGATACTGAATTTTTTGTTCTTGAACATTCCCGTGAACGCTTTGATTATCTGCGCGGAAAACCAGGCAGTCGCGGGAGCTATAAGCATATAGTTCCCGAAGATATCTCTGATTATATTCATAAATTTCCCTAATAATATCAATAATTTCTGTCAAGAAGATACGCGGCGAAATCGGTGAGTATCTCCGAGCCCGAATATTCGGATATCTCGGATATCGCCTCGGCGGTAAGCTCGGACGCGTACGCTCTCGCCTCGTCTATACCGTAATAGGTCATAAAGGTAGTCTTGTTATTAGCAAGGTCTGAGCCCGCCGATTTTCCAAGCGTTTCCTCGGAAGATGTAACGTCAAGGATATCGTCTATTATCTGGAACGCCAGACCTATCTTTGATGCGTACTCCGAAGCCGAGAACACCTCGGGCGACTCCTTAGCGCAACCCGCCGCAAGAGCTCCCATAATTGCTGACGCGCGTATGAGCGCCCCTGTTTTGAGCGAATGGAGCTTCAGAAGCGTCTCCATAGATATCTGCTTTTCCTCGCCCTCAAGGTCTATGACCTGTCCGCCTATCATTCCAAACTCTCCCGCACACTCGGAAAGCACCTTGACCGCTTCAAGCGACGTTAAGGGAGATACGTTTGGATTTGACGCCGCAACCCCAAAGGCGCGCGTCAGCAGTCCGTCCCCCGCAAGGAGAGCCGTAGAGTAGCCGAACACCTTGTGATTGGTAGGCTTTCCACGTCTTAAGTCATCGTTGTCCATACACGGCAGGTCGTCGTGAATAAGCGAATATGTGTGTATCATTTCCACGGCGCAGGCAAATGGTATCGCCGCCCGTGTATCTCCGCCGAAAAGCTTACAAAATTCGACAGTCAAAAACGGACGTATCCTCTTGCCACCCGCGAAAAGCGAGTATTTTTCCGAATCCAACAAACTCTTAATATCGTCGTCCTGACGCTCAAAATATTCCGCGAGCGCCTTCTCCACAAGCTCCGCGTCTCGGCGAAGCTGTTCGGTAATATTACGTGTCATATCTCTCTCCTCAGCCGTTAGCAGCGGTATTTTCCTCGGTTTGAGAAAAGTCCTTTTCCACGAGCTCTCCGTCACCGTTGATGCTCAGCATCTTTATCTTTCTCTCAGCCTTATCAAGCATCGTATTGCAGTATCTGACGAGAGCTATTCCCTCCTCGTAAAGCTTAAGAGAACTGTCAAGATCAATATTCTCTCCCTCAAGCTTTGCCGCTATCTCCTCAAGCTTCTTTACCGCGTCTTCAAACGAAAGCTCTGTATTTTTCATTCCGCCACTTTCCTTTCCTTACCTCGGGCTCTGCCCGATTTTTTTGATATCTCGGTGACCTCTGCCCGAAGGCTTCCGTCAAACATTATTATGCTCACACTCTGTCCCACACCTACCTGCGAAACAGAAGCTACCACATGCCCATCTGCGTTCTCGACCGCGCTGTATCCGCGCGAGAGCACTGAGAGGGGATTCAAGCCCGAGAGCTTAGCCGATATCTCGGAAAGCTCCGCTTTCGCATCGCGAAGCGCCCCCTCTGCCGAGCTTCCTATACGAGCTGAAAGATTATCTAACTTAAGTCTTGACCGCTCCAACTTCGACGCAGGCGAATTAAGAATTATCACTCGCTCTATATTCGCTATACTCTCAATCTCTTTTGAAAGCTTTGCTGTCACCGAACGCAGAAGCCGTCTCTCTGAGTACGCGACACCGCCCTTAATAGCCGATATATCGGGAACGGCAATCTCCGCCGCCGCCGAGGGTGTTGGAGCACGCCTGTCCGCCGCAAAATCGCACAGTGTAAAATCGGTCTCGTGACCTACCGCCGATATAATGGGGATATCCGATGCCGCCACCGCCCTCACGAGCGCTTCGTCATTAAACGCCCACAGATCCTCCAGCGAGCCGCCCCCTCTGCCGATTATGATAACGTCTACGTTAGACATAGCGTTAAAATATCCTATTCCCGTGCAGAGCTGGGCGGGAGCTTCTGCTCCCTGGACAGCTGAGGGAAAGATAACGATATCCGCAAGAGGATATCTCCTCCCTGTGACGTTAAGCATATCCCTTATCGCCGCACCTGTTGGTGAGGTGACGATACCTATTCTTTTCGGCATAACGGGCAGAGGCTTGTTTCTTTCCTCAGAGAAAAGTCCTTCTCCTTCAAGCTTGCGCTTCAGCGCCTCGTAGGCTCTGGCAAGGTCTCCCTCGCCAACCGCCGTCATATTCTCGGCGTAGACCTGATACTGTCCCGTCTTTTCGTAGAGCGACACTCGCCCGTAGACCGTCACCTTCATTCCGTCTCTCGGCACGAAGGACAGTCTCGACGCCGCGCTGCGGAACATCACCGCGCTCACCGCCGCGCCCTCGTCCTTAAGTGAAAAATAGAGGTGCCCCGAAATATTTCTCTTGAAGTTTGATATCTCCCCGCAGACCGCTACAGACGCGAGAAAATCATCTCTCTCCAGCATCCCCTTTATATATCCGTTAAGCGCGGAGACGCTGATGCCGTTATCGTAAATATTCATTTCACACCTCCGCAAAATAGATCATTCCAAAGTGCCGTACTCACGTCTGCAAAGCAGAGCGATACCCGCCGCATTGTCTGCCGAGAAGGCAGGCTCGGAGAAGTAAGCGTCAAACTTCGCTTTTATCCTCTCCCTCATATAAGTGTTGGACATAACTCCGCCCGCAAAAAGCACGGGACTATTTCCGTACTTCTCCATAAGCTGTCCGCACATCTCTATAAGCGTACGGCAGACAAAATCAAAAACGAACGCCGCCACACAAGCCTTGTCATTTTCTTTCTCATAAAGCTTCAAAGCCATATTTTCAAGTCCCGAGAGATTGCAACAGCCGTCCTTCACCGAGACCTTTGCCCTCGTCAGGTCTCCTCCGTATCCGAGAGCTAACCGTTCAAGCGCCGCGCCACAGGGAAAATTAAGCCCAAGAGCCACTCCGACACGGTCAATGACCTGCCCCGCGTTAAGGTCGAGCGTCTGCCCCACAAGCTCCGCTGAGAAGCTGTTCCCGGAGGGTCTCGCAAGTAGCGCTTCGGTAGTGCCTCCCGATACGTGAAATACGAGAAGCTGTCCCATCATCAGCCTTTCAGCCTCGCCCGAGGAATACGCCGCCGCCATTATGTGTCCACTTTGATGAGAAAATTCAAACACCTTTATTCCCCTCGCCGCCGCAAAGGCGTGAGCCGCCGAAACGCCGCTAAGAAAGCAAGGCATATACGAGCCCTCGGCATCTCTCGGACGCGAGGACACCCCAACAGCTATGGGCTCATAACCCGACGAAAGCAACGCGGACAGCTCGTCCGCAAGTGACGGAAGATTTTTAATATGAGCGAAAACCGCGTCAGACTGCCTTAACCCACATTCCCCACTCTTAACGGGCAACGGACGCTTAAGATTGGCTATCACCTCGCCATTCTCAGCGCAAACCGCGGCAGAGGTGGTATAGTTACTCGTATCAAACCCGACAAAGCATTTTTTCATTTTGTAATGCCTTTAGCCTCAAGGTCCTTTTTGACAGAATCAAGCACTCCGTTGATAAACGGGCGAGCCTTCTCCTCGTCATATTTCTTGGCTATCTCCACCGCCTCGTTGATAGATACGTTATAGGGGATAGTATCCTCGTAAAGCATTTCGTAAACACAGAGCCTGAGCACAGAACGCGATACGTTAGTCAGTCTCTGCGTCTTCCAGCCGTTTGCGTGCTCGCCTATTTTAGCATCTATCTCCTCTATTTTCTCCGAGATAGTAAAGTACGCCCTTTTGATAAACTCGTCTGCCTCTATTTCTCTGTTTTCCACAGATGAATAGTATATCTCCTCCACAGTCTCGTCCTTACGGAACTCAGTTTCAAAAAGGAGCGAGAACACCGCTTCTCTTGCTTCTCTACGTGTCATAATAATCTGATTTTTCGGTGCTGTCAAGCCGAAAAATTTTCCTTTCAAAGTTTGGAAAAAATTAAAAAAATATAAGACAGCGCAATTATCCATATTAATAATTATAAAGCCTATCGGCAAAAAAGTCAAGGAATATAGATGAATATTTATAAATTTATTCATTTTTAAGGTGGCTATGATACTCAAAAAAATTTATTACCGGGCACTGTCTCTTATCTGCGTCCTTTTTCTGCTGAATATTTTTGCGATCTCAGCCTTTGCGGAGAGCGAGAAAAGTTCAAAATATATCAAGTGGATAGACTTCGGCGTGGTCTGCTCCGCGCTTGAAGACGCTCTCGCACAAGACGTGTCGAGCTACGGCAGTGAAGTTCACGTTGATTGGATAGAGCTGCTTGCATATCTCGCCTCGAAAAACGGCGGAAATTTCGAGTCATACCGTTCGTCAGATACCAAAAAAGCCGCCGATGAGCATAGCGGCGGAAAAAGCTTCGGTGAACTTGCGAGAAACGAAAAACTGTATAATTATTACCTTGAAGCCTACGGTGCCGTGCTTGGCGGTATGGTAGGGGAATATACCGAGGTAAAGGTATCCCCCGACGGAGAGGAGACACGCTCTGAAAAATACGGTCTGCGCACTTTCTCGCCCATAGCCGCGGGATATTCCTATACCCATTACGACGATTTTGGCGCGTCACGCTCCTATGGTTACAAGCGCTCTCACTTAGGTCACGATCTGCTTGGCAGTGTCGGCACGCCCATCGTCGCCGTGGAAAGCGGATACGTGGAGTGCTCGGGGTGGAATCAGTACGGCGGCTGGCGCATAGGGATACGCTCCTTTGACGGCCTGAGATACTATTACTACGCGCATTTACGCAAGGGACACCCATATTGCGATATTTACGACGGCAAGATAGTAAACGCGGGTGAAGTCATAGGGTATCTCGGAATGACGGGCTACAGCGCGAAGGAGGACACCAACAATATAGATATTCCCCACCTGCACTACGGTCTGCAAATAATCTTTCACCCATCGCAGAAAGAGGGAACAAATCAGATATGGATAGATATGTACGCTATAACGAATTTTCTCTCAAGGAAACGCTCTGAGGTGTACAGCGATGCCAAAGGCAAGGAAAAATATTCAAAGGTATATTACGTGTATGAAGAAACGCCTGATTAAAAACCATCCCCGCAAAATCGCGGCGGATGAATATTCATTTCACAGAACACACGGCGACACTCGAGAGGAAGAATCGATATCCGCACTTGACACCTTCCCTATGAAAGCGGCGCTTGGAATATACACCCGCCCTGCCCTCATAGACGAAGATTATGAAGATATCGAATAAATTTACAAATTGTTGTTGCAAAACCGTCATATTTGTGGTATCATTTGCATATACTGTTGAAAGGGTACCGCATATATGAACGTAAAAAATTTGATAAAAAAGATATTCGTCCAAAGCTGTGTTTTCTTCACTGTAGTCACGGCACTATACAGTCTCGTCGTTATGACGATATACGTTGACGACACCGAGGTCTTGCTTGACGCGTCAAGAGTTATGCTCTTTTTCGTGGCTTCATTTCTTCTGTCTTGCGCCAACGTGATATTTAAGATAGACAAGCTCCACAGCGCGCTGAGACTGCTTATCCATTATATTCTCACCGCATTTGCTTTCTGCTCCTGTCTTATGCTCCCCATTTCCCCAGAGCCCTCCACTATGGTGGTCGGTATCTCGCTTTTCTCCGTGATATATTTTATCATTGCGGCGGTAATAGCCCTGTTCCGCGCGAGGTACAGGTCGTATTCATCTGACAAGAGCGAATACAGCGCGCAATTCTCGAAAAATAAATAACCTTCCTCTCCTTTGCGTCATATATTTACATAACCGCACAAGGAGATAAAAAATGAAGATAAGGCTGTTAATATACCTGATTATAATCACCGTTATCATAAACCTACCGTCCTGCGGCTCGGGAAACACAAACGTTTCCGTCGAGCTTAATGGCGAGAGTAAGGACAAAACCGTCCTTGAGAGCTGTGATGATAGAGGTCAGGAGTATATTGACAGTCTTATTTTTATCGGCGAATCCACCACCTATCACCTAAAGAGCCGAGGAGTGCTTTCGGGCGGTACTGACACCAAGCAGGTCTGGGCGCCCGAGAATGGAACTCTAAATCTCGACATGTCAACGAAGAACGTCAAAATAGTATATCCCGACACGGGAGAAAAACTGACCTTTGCCGAAACCGCCGCGAGAGCCAAGCCGAAATATATCGTATTTACCTTCGGGCTTAACGGAGCTGTGCAGAACGTGCGGCGCGGCGCTGATTATTATAAATCCTGTTACCGTTCGCTTATAAACTCGGTAAAAAACGCCTCTCCCGATACCAAAATAATCATTCAATCTGCCTTTCCCATCGCTAAAAATATGGATATGAGCAACTATTCGGTGGACGCAAAAACGCTCAACGAATATATAGACCTTATCAATTCCTGGTCGCTCGAGCTGGCGCGCGAGGACGGTCACAGCTACCTTAATACCGCCGAGATATTAAAAGAGTCAGACGGTTGGCTTAAATACGGCTTTCAGAACGGAGACGGCCATCACCTAAGCACCGAGGCTTACGTGGAAATTCTTGCATACATTCGTACACACGGATAGGAGGTTATTATGTTAATTAAAAAAGCTTTCCCCATTTTTCTGCTTTTGATTATCCTGATTCTTCCCTCTTGCGCCAAGCGCGAATACACCGACGATGTCGGCTGCTACGACCTCTGCGAGGCGGTGATAGCCGATGAAGGCGATACAGACGAATACGAGTCCTACGGAACAGACTATCTTGAATATTTCTTTGAAAACACCTCGCTCCCAAACGATTTCAGGATAATCTACTCCCGCGAGTCGGACGATATCGACGAGCTGGGTGTATTCCACACCGAGAACGAGGACGCGGCGAAGGAGATGTCGGTACTTGCAGAGAATTACCTTTCGGAATTTCAGAAAGACCAACGTTCTTTCATATCGAGCTACGCCCCCGAGGAGCTGCCGAAACTTGACAACGCCGAGGTCAAGGTCTTTGGAAATTACGTTGTCTATGCTATAATGGACGAGGACGACAAAAAGGACGCATTTTCAATCATCGAGGAAAATTTGAGAAAATAGATAAAGGTCGTTGCGGAAAATCCGCAACGACCTTTTCTTTCAAAATGTCAGCAATCAAAATATACCCACGCGAGCAGAGCCTGAACCAGCATCTGCGTCTGGAAGCTAAGACCGAGAAGTCCAGTGATGAAATTCGCCGCTGAAAGCACGCAAACTATCACCGCCATTATCCTACACGCCTGAATCTTTATTTTGAAAAGTCCCATAATACCTGTAATAAACATAAGCACACCGACAGCGCAAGCAAGGATACCCGCTATATCAAAATCAAGCAGGCTCTCGAGCGCTCGAATGACAGAGTCTATTCCATACGCGATAAACACGATACTTATGAGAATTCTCGTGAGATTAGCTTTATTTTTAGCCATATATTCCTCTATCCGCAATTAGAACGCAATTGCTTTTTCAATATAATCCTTAAGCTCTGCTATCGGGATACGCACCTGCTCCATCGTGTCTCTGTCACGAACGGTAACACAGTTGTCAGTCTCCGAATCAAAGTCGTAGGTAATGCAAAGAGGTGTTCCTATCTCGTCCTGACGGCGGTATCTCTTACCGATAGACCCCGCCTCGTCAAAGTCGACGGCGAAATACTTCGCAAGCTCATCGTACACCTCGCCCGCCTTATCGGAAAGCTTTTTGGAAAGCGGGAGAACCGCCGCCTTGAAGGGCGCGAGGAACGGGTGAAGATGAAGAACTACGCGAACGTCGTTCTTCTCCGCGTCGATAACCTCCTCGTCGTATGCGTCAACAAGGAACGCGAGAGCCACACGGTCAGCGCCGAGAGATGGCTCAACGACGTAAGGAACGTACTTTTCGTTAGTCTCTGGGTCAAAATACTGCATATCCTTGCCACTGTGGTTTGCGTGCTGGGTAAGGTCGTAATCGGTTCTGTCGGCAACACCCCACAGCTCGCCCCAACCGAACGGGAAAAGGAACTCAAAGTCTGTAGTTGCTTTAGAATAGAAGCAGAGCTCCTCAGGACTGTGGTCACGGAGCTTGAGGTTCTCCTCCCTCATACCGAGGTCGAGAAGCCACTTCTTGCAGTAATCCTTCCAGAAGTTGAACCATTCAAGGTCTGTTCCCGGTTTGCAGAAGAACTCAAGCTCCATCTGCTCGAACTCTCTTGTACGGAAGGTAAAGTTTCCGGGGGTTATCTCGTTTCTGAAGGACTTACCTATCTGACAAACGCCGAAAGGAAGCTTCTTGCGCGCCGAACGCTGTATAGCGGGAAAATTGACGAAGATTCCCTGCGCCGTCTCGGGACGGAGATAAAGCTGAGTTGAGGAATCCTCGGTAACTCCCTGATACGTCTTGAACATAAGGTTGAATTTCTTAATATCGGTAAACTCCGTGCCTCCGCAATCAGGGCAACAGATCCCCTTTTCCTTTATATAAGCCGCCATTTCGTCAAAAGTCCAGCCTGCGGGGTTATCGTCAAGACCGTTTGCGAAAGCATATTCCTCGATAAGCTTATCCGCGCGGTGACGGACCTTACAGGACTTACAGTCCATAAGCGGGTCGGAAAATCCGCCAACGTGTCCTGATGCTACCCAAGCCTCAGGATTCATAATGATAGCGCTATCAAGACCTACGTTATACTTGCACTCCTGAACGAATTTCTTCCACCAAGCCTTCTTTACGTTATTCTTGAACTCAACGCCGAGAGGGCCGTAATCCCAAGAGTTTGCAAGCCCGCCGTATATCTCGGAGCCGGGAAAAATAAATCCTCTGTTCTTACATAGAGCAACTATCTTGTCCATAGTTTTTTCTGAATTGTTCATGATAAAAGCCACACCTTTCTTACTAAAAAGACAAATTATTTAATAATAAATTATTTTATCACAGATACCGAAAATTGTCAAGTTTTTTAGATAAATTGAGCATTTAATTTAATAATATACGTCCTCGGATAAAATTTTGGCAGGGAGATGTGTCTCCCTGCCAAAAAATCTTATTCACCCGCAATGCTCATCTTTCGAACGAGCGCGTCGGGCGCTCCGAAGACGGTAAAGCCCGATGGCAGACTGAACTCCACCTTATTTGAGAGCGCCTCGATATTCTTCAGCATATCAAAGAAATTTCCCGCCACAGTAAACGCCTTCACCGCCTCGCAGACCTTTCCTTCACGTATTCTGAAGCCCTCGCTATCAATTGAGAAATCTCCCGTGACCGCGTCAGCACCCGCGTGAAGTCCCTTCATCGCTGTGATATATATTCCGTCCTCTATATTAGACATCAACTCGTCAATCGACATCTCTCCGCCGCCAATATAAAAGCTATAAGGCTCAATAGACACAGGCTGAGAGTAGCTTGACCTCTGTCCGTTACCCGTGGATTCAACCCCCGCCTTTTGGGCGGTAGAGATATCGTAAAGCAGAGTCCTAAGAACCCCGTTCTCTATGACCGTTTTTTTGTACGTTGCCACACCCTCGCCGTCAAACGAGGTCTGCGCCATACAGCCCTCTCTCATTGGGTCGTCGATAAGACTTACGCAATCGGCAGCTATCTTCTCACCTTCCTTATCCTTGAGTAAGGAAAGACCGAGCTGGGCGTTCCTTGCCGAGAATACCGACGAGAAGGTAGAAAGCAAGGCTCTTAGCTGCTTCGCAGAGAAGATAACGTCATATTTACCTGACGCTACCCTTCCCGCGCCAAGCTTCGCCAACGCGCTGTTTACGGCGTCAGCGGGAAGCGAGATCAGTTTATCTGCCTCTATATCCTCAGCCGCCTCAAAATATTCCTCAGATTCTCCGTCACGGTTGACCACCGCTTGAACGTAAGCGCCGTGAACGCCATATTTATTTGATAAGTCAAGCCCATGGGAATTTACAAGCCGCATCTCAGACTCACCCGCGAAAACGGCAGTCTGAGTTCCGTCCGCCACGTGTTCGCTAACCGCATACGTCCTGCGTTGAAGCTCAAGGGCGTTATTCTTTATCCTCGCCGCGTCTGGCATAGCGAAGGATTGCGTAGTCGTACTTCCGTATTCCTTTGATCCGCCGAATATGACAGCGGGATCGTCGCTCTCTATATTCTTGGCGTTCGATATCGCCCTTGCCACGAGAGACTTCATTTCGTCCTCTGTGAGAAGCTCGCTTGATGCCGCGCCTATCCTTCCGTCAAGAACGCATCTGAAGCACACGCCTCCCGAAACTCCGTACGCGAAAGCGGATATCTCGTCCTTCAGCGTCTCAGCGGAAACAGAGGAATCTGAGGTGTAAAATATCTCATATTCCTCAAGTCCCGCAGACCTCGCCGCGTCAAAAACACTCTTTTTTATCTTTTCAAAATCCATGAATAACCCCTCCTATCATCTTCCGCCTACCGTGATATTCTTCACACGGATAAGGGGCTGTCCCACGTCTGTGGGAATATTTCCGCTGGATGAGCCGCACACGCCCTGCCCTGTGGCAAGATTCTGTCCGACCATATCAATATCCTGAAGTATCTGCGAGCCTGTTCCAATAAGCGACGCGCCTCTGACGGGTTCGCATATCTTACCGTTTCTTATCATATATCCCTCGCGTACCGCAAAGTTGAAGGCTCCCGTCAGGGGATTTACAGAGCCGCCGCCCATCTCCTTGGCGTAAAGACCGTATTCGATAGACGCGATAATATCCTCATTCTTATCGGGACCGTTATCTATGAAAGTGTTTGTCATTCTAGAGGTGGGCTCATAGGTATATCCCTGTCTGCGGCTGTTGCCCGTCATAGGCATACCCATACGTCTTGAGCCGAGACGGTCTACCATATAATTCTTAAGCACTCCGTTCTCAATAAGCACGTTTCTCTGCGTGGGATTTCCCTCGTCGTCTATATTCACCGAGCCCCACGCGTTCGGGATAGTTCCGTCGTCTATAGCGGTTATCTTATCGTTAGCTATCTTCTGCCCCAGCTTTCCGCACATCTCGGACATACCGATACCGACGGACGTAGCCTCAAGCGAGTGTCCGCAAGCCTCGTGGAATATGACACCGCCAAAGCCGTTCTCTATAGCCACGGTCATCTGGTCTGCCTTGCAGTACCCCGCGCCAAGATTTACCATAGCCTGCTTCGCGGCGTGAGTTCCCACCTCGGCGGGGTTAAACATCTCAAACATTTCAAGTCCCATTCCGCGCCCGGGGGAGCAAGAGCCTGACTGATTTTCAACTCCGTCGGACGCTACGGCATTAATAACTATTCTCGTTCTTACGTGTCTGTCCTCAACGAGAAGCCCCTCGCTGTTCGCCACCATTATAGAGTGGTCAACGTCACCGAGAGTTCCCTGAACCTGAGAAATCGCCTGATTATAGTCCTTCGCGGCAAAGCACGCCTCTTTGAGTATGTCACTCTTAACCCTTGTCTCGGCAGACGAGGGGTTTATCCTTACAGGGTGTCTGTCAATTACCGTCTTGGGTGTCAGCACCACGGATATCTGCGCCCTGCCCTCACCCATAGCGTCAGAAACCGAGCGCGCGCAGGAAAGAAGTCCCTCGCGGCTTATATCGGTTGTGGAGGCATATACCGTGCGTGTTCCGCTGAACGCTCTGATACCCACGCCTGACAGGAAATTGTCGTTTATTCTGTCTATCTTTCCGTCCGCGAAACGGATACTGTTATTTCTCGTTCTCTCTGCATATATCTCAGCGAAATCCGCCCCGCTCGCCATAGCCGCGCCGAGGACCTCCTCGAGCAGTTTTCTGTCAAACATAAATTACCTCCGTGTATCAGTTCTGCGACCTCTCTCCAAGGATAAGTCTGTATTTCTGATAGAAGCTCTCAAAGTATCCGCCCTCGAGCGCCTCTCTTATCTTTCTTGTCAGGTTATTATAAAAATATAGATTGTGCGCCACCGCAAGTCTCATTCCGAGCGACTCCTTCGCCTTGATAAGATGTCGGACGTAGGAACGGCTGTAATTTCTGCAAGCGGGACAGCCGCAATTCTCGTCAAACGGTCTTGGGTCCTTGGCGTACTTCTCATTCAGAAGATTCATCTTTCCGTGCCAGGTAAAGAGATTTCCGTGGCGGGCATTTCTGCTGGGCATTACGCAGTCAAAGAAATCCACTCCCATATGCACCGCTTCAAGTATATTGCAGGGTGTTCCGACACCCATAAGATATCTCGGTTTATGACGGGGCATATGCGGCTCTACCGCGTCAATGATTCGGTACATCTCATCCGTTTCCTCTCCTACCGCAAGACCGCCTATAGCGTATCCCGCAAGGCCAAGCTCGGCTATCTGCTGCATATGGTTTATACGTAAATCCTCATACGTTCCGCCCTGATTTATAC
>JAZQWY010000079.1:0-4983 GCA_045632545.1 Eubacteriales bacterium
ATCGCTCCTGTTTTCTTTAGGGCAGTTATAAAGAGTACGCCGCATAGAATTGCCGCAAGTACGGCAATCAAACCGTAAGTACCTATGCTATGACCGAAAATTTGAATGTACGGATACAATTTTTTCTCCCGCTAATTTAGAATTAAAGCATACTTTCTACTGCGCTAATTGCTCCAAGGGTTTCGCAAGCGGCGCAAGAAGAGCAACCTATACACGCAAGACAGGATACCGCACCGATACCCGTAATAACAGTTCCGATAATACCGAGAATCAAACCTGCAGTTGCAAGTCCCGAAGCTTTTCCGTATGCCAATATTGATTTCTTTCTGCCCACGGTACCCATAATTATTGCAATTATTCCGCAAGCAAGAAGGATTAAATTCAAAACGGGTGTCCAACACAGCACTATGGAACAACAACCAATGACCAATGATGCAACAGAAAATCCACGTCCGTCATGAGGATTGCGGGGCGCCGGCTGATACTGAGGCTGTTGATACTGGTACTGAGGCTGCTGATATTGGTATTGAGGTTGCTGATACTGTGGTTGCTGATTGCCACCTTGGTTTTGCTGATTGTCTTGAGGGTTCATATTTTCGTTATTCATAACGCTATCTCCCAATCTTAATATTATTAAAGAACAAGCATATGCAAAAACCAAGGAACTGCTCTTGATTTTTTCTATAAGGTGTTCTTTGGCACATTATAACACAAATTTTGTCGTATGTCAAGTAATAATATCATTTTGATAATGAAATATCTTTGAGACTATTGTAGAATAATAAAAAAGGGGGGATAGAAATGGTTGCTGATAAAATTAAAATGTTGCGAGAAAAGAGAGGGATTACCCAATCAGAACTCGCAAACAGACTTGGAATTACCCGTTCTGGCGTAAACGCTTGGGAAATGGGAATATCCGTACCGTCCACTCAATATATAGTTCTTCTTGCTAAATTTTTTGACGTTTCAACCGATTACCTTCTAGATCTTCCCAACACTGCCACTATATCGGTAGAAGGCTTGACAGAACGAGAGATTGCCTCTTTGGTGGAGGTAGTACAGTGCTATAAAAACAAAAATGCGTTTTATGAGGACTAGTCTGATTTCGTAGTTTGCGGATGTACGGAATGAACATTAAACAAAAGAGCTAACAGACTTCAACAAGAAATCTGTTAGCTCAAATTTTTTATGGTATTATTCCCACTCTATCGTTCCTACGGGCTTTGGAGTGAGGTCGTAGAGGACGCGGTTGATGCCGTCTACCTCTGCGGTTATCCTGTTAGTTATCTTATGAAGCACTGCGTAGGGAATCTCCTCGACAGTCGCGCTCATAGCGTCTGTTGTATTGACCGCGCGGATTATTGCGGGCCAACCCTCGTATCTGCTCTCATCCTTTACTCCAACGCTCTTTATGTCGGGAATAACTACGAAATACTGCCATACTTTCTCGGCAAGTCCGTTTTTGTCAAATTCGTCACGGAGAATCGCGTCAGCCTCGCGGAGCGCGTGAAGTCTATCTCTCGTGATAGCTCCAAGGCAACGAACGCCAAGTCCCGGGCCAGGGAACGGCTGACGGTATACCATAGCATGGGGAAGTCCAAGTGCTTCGCCGACAACACGCACCTCGTCCTTAAAGAGCAGCTTTACAGGCTCAACAAGTCCCTCAAATTTGATGTCCTCGGGCAGTCCGCCTACATTGTGGTGGGACTTGACCGCCTTCTTGCCCTCCGCCTGCTTTATACTTTCAAGAATGTCGGGATAGATAGTACCCTGAGCGAGGAAGGCGACACCGTCAAGCTTACGAGCCTCGTCAGCGAATACGTTTATAAACTCAGCGCCGATTATCTTTCTCTTTTTCTCGGGCTCTGCGACATTCGCCAGAAGATTCAGAAAACGGTCTGTAGCATCTACGTAGATAAGGTTTGCATCAAGCTGGTTTTTGAATATCTCAATAACGTTCTCCGATTCATTCTTACGCATAAGCCCGTGATTTACGTGAACGCAAACGAGCTGTTTGCCTATAGCCTTTATCAGAAGTGCCGCGACGACAGAGGAGTCAACGCCTCCCGAGAGCGCGAGCAATACCTTTTTGTCTTTAACCTGTTCTCTGATTTCCTTGACCTGTTCCTCTATAAAAGCATCTGCCAACGCCTTTGTGGTGATGCGCCTCATAGATTCAGGACGTACATTGTTCTGCATGATACAAATCCTCCTAAAATCCGAAAAATTATCGATAGTAATATTTTATCACACCAAAATAAAATCGGCAATATATTTTCAAAAATTTTTTCGATTTTATCATATAGTACAATTATTTGCCGAATTAGAGGCTTTGAGTAATTTATTTTGTAAAAAAACAAGTTCTGATTAACATACCAAATTTTTCTTTTTTCATCAAATAAAAGCGTTAACGGTGTTCACGTAAACTTTATTTGCCAAGGCGAATAGAAATAAGACCGCGAAGAAGGGAAGGTCAACTGCCTTTGCAATCTTCTCCTTTTGGGAAATTCATTTTTAGTTCTAATCACCCACGGCGTTATAACACAAAATCGGCAGAGAAAGAATATCTCCGCCGAAATTTGTAAATCTCCATATGAGGAACTATTCAACTCACAGCACGTAAAATATTACGCACAGGGTGTGCAGAATGCTTCCGAAAAGCGTGAAAATATGAAATACAGAATGAAAATATTTGATGTTCTTTCCCAGCTTATAGAAAACAACTCCACCCGTATACGCGATACCGCCACTCAGCAGAAGCCAGAAGCCCACAGGTCCGAGGCAGTCGTACATAGCCTTTATTGAGAAGATTATCGCCCACCCCATTCCTATATAGCATATCATACTGAATACCTTATATTTCTTCAGGTCTATCGCGGTGAGTGTCGTGGCAACGATAGCAAGTCCCCATACCGCCACAAGCGTTATCCAAGCTGCCACGGGCGCCGTGCGAGCCAAACCGCAAACGAGCATGGGCGTATACGTACCCGCTATCAGAAAATATATCGTACAATGGTCGATAACTTGAAATACTTTTTTCGATGTACCCACTCTCAAGCCGTGATATACACTTGACATAGTGTAAAGCGTGACCATAGACGCGCCGAATATAGAGCTGCAAATAACGCCCGAAACGTTTCCCTTGAGCGCAGATATCAGCACACATAGGACGAGCGTTGCTATTCCGAGCGCACCGCCCACTATGTGTGTTACCATGTTGAATATTTCCTCACCGCTTGTGTATACGGGCAGTATTCTATCTTTTAATTTAGTTCTCGCCGTCATATGACAATTATCTCCTTTTAATATAGTTATCAAAACCACTTCACAAGGTTATTATATCATAGTGTATGGAGAATTGCAATACTTTATACGAAATTTTATTATTTTTATTCTATTGCTCATAAAAACAGCCCGTCGGTACGCAAGTGTCCGACGGGCTGTTATCGTTATCATAAAAGGTTTGGAAATAAGCTTGAGGGGAAACCCTTCCTTAAAAGGTTTCCCCTCGAATAATTTATATATTATTCATAAAGAGCAGTGAACTTCTTAAGTCTCTCGTACTTAGCCTTTGCGTTAGCCTCACCCTGAGCGAAGAGCTCTTCAGCCTTTTCGGGCGCGGTCTGAACGAGACGGGCGTAACGGTTCTCAGACTTGATGAAGTCAACGTAGCTTGCCGTGGGTTCCTTAGAATCGAGAGTGAAGGGATTCTTGCCCTCAGCCTTAGCTGCGGGATTGAAGCGGAACATCTGCCAATATCCTGCCTCAACTGCCTTCTTCATCTCAAGCTGGCAGTTCTGCATCGTGCCCTTGATACCGTGCATCTCACAAGGAGCGTAGCCGATGATTATCGAAGGACCATTGTAAGCCTCTGCCTCGGTAAGAGCCTTGAGAAGCTGATTCATATCAGCGCCCATAGCTACCTGAGCAACGTAAACGTAACCGTAAGACATTGCTATCTCAGCAAGGTTCTTCTTGCCGATCGCCTTACCTGCCGCAGCGAACTGAGCAACCTGACCGATGTTGGATGCCTTAGATGCCTGACCGCCTGTGTTGGAGTAAACCTCGGTATCGAACACCATAATGTTTACGTCCTCACCTGAAGCGAGTACATGGTCAAGACCGCCAAATCCAATATCGTATGCCCAACCGTCTCCACCGAATATCCAAGTGGACTTCTTGCCGAGGTAATCCTTCTCCGCAAGAATTGCAGGAGCTGTGGGACAGCCTTCAGCCGCAGCCTTTTCAAGCTGAGCGATAAGCGCCTTGGTAGGCTCTACGTTAGCCTTTGAGCTATCCTTAGTTGCCATAAACGCGTCAACCGCTGCCTTGAACTCGTCGGAAGCCTTGTCGGAAGCTGCCATCTCGCCGAGCTTACGGATAAGCTTCTCGCGAATGGTCTTCTGACCGAGGTGGATTCCAAGACCGTGCTCAGCGTTGTCCTCAAAGAGCGAGTTTGCCCAAGCGGGACCGCGTCCGCTTTCGCGGTTAACGGTATAAGGCGTTGCGGGAGCAGAGCCGCCCCAGATGGACGAGCATCCCGTTGCGTTGGAGATATACATAGACTCACCGAAGAGCTGTGTGATAAGACGCGCGTAAGAGGTCTCAGCGCATCCTGCGCAAGAGCCTGAGAACTCAAGCAGAGGCTGCTTGAACTGCGAGCCCTTAACAGTGGTGTTGATAAGCTCTGTCTTTTCAGATACGTTAGCTACCGCGTAATCCCAAGGAGCCTGCTGGTCTGCCTGAGTTGCCGCGGGAACCATCTCGATTGCGGTGCCCATCTTAGGATTGTTGTTAACAGGACAAGCCTTTACACAGAGGGTACAGCCCATACAGTCTGCGGGAGATACCGACATGGTGAACTTGTAGTTTGGCTTGATAACGGGCTTAGCCGAGAACCTGGTAGCCTCAGGAGCGTTTGCAGCCTCCTCCTCTGTCATAGCGAAGGGACGGATACAAGCGTGAGGACATACGAACGCACAG
>JAZQWY010000080.1:0-12493 GCA_045632545.1 Eubacteriales bacterium
ATTATATCCTCAAGTTCCTCCTGAGGAAGAACTCCCAGCATATAAAGCGTCATTTTGCTTATCTGATTGTTCTTGCCGACAACGAGCACGACCTCGTTGGGGTTTTCGGGCCAACGGCTGTCCTCACCGACAAGCTCGTACTGCTGGTCGAGAAGCGTCTGATTGTTTATCATTTCAGACATGACGCCAAGACCGCCCATAGAGCTCATCATTTCACTGATGCCCGCAAAGGCGTCACCCATATTGTCGAATATCTCGGTGGGGCTGACTTGTGTCTTTCCGTCGGCGGTGAATATCTGAAGGTCAAAGTCGTAGGTATACTGAATGTCGCTCACAGAATCCTTTACAGTATCGTAATTTTCATCGAGATATTTCTTGAAGGAGACCAGGTCGTTTTCTTTGGTGGCAGACATCGCCGACATCATAGCTCCAAGCGAGTCGTCAACGTATATCTTGTTCGGGTCTATCTCTCCCTCTTGAAGCTCCCGCACCTCGGTCATAGCCGACAGCATAGCGCTATAGTCCTGCGTGGTGGCGTTGAGCGTCAGCGGATATGTGGAAAGAGTGTCTTCCTGAACGGCGTCTATATACGCCTGAATACCGTTTGAGAGCGAAAGTATCAGAGCGATACCGATGATTCCTATGCTTCCCGCGAATGAGGTGAGGATAGTTCTCGCCTTTTTGGTAAGTAGGTTATTGAGCGAGAGTGAGAGCGCCGTGGGGAAGGACATAGTCTTTTTCTTGACCTTTCCCGCAGGCTGTAAAGCCTTATTCTGCTCTTCGCCGTCGTAGGGGTTGGTATCGTCTATTACCTCTCCGTCGGAGAGCTGTACTATTCTTGTGGAATATTCCTTAGCGAGGTCGGGGTTATGGGTGACCATAATGACCAGCTTTTCTCTCGCTACCTCTTTAAGTAGCTCCATTATCTGGATGCTGGTGTGGGTATCAAGCGCACCCGTAGGCTCGTCGGCAAGCAGGATATCGGGGTTATTCACGAGAGCTCTCGCGATAGCAACTCTCTGCATTTGTCCGCCCGACATCTGGCTCGGCTTCTTTTTAAGCTGGTCGCCAAGTCCCACCTTTTCGAGAGCAGATACGGCGCGGCGGCGTCTTTCCGACTTGGAAACGCCCGAAAGCGTGAGCGCCAGCTCTACGTTCGCCAGAACGGTCTGGTGTGGTATCAGATTATAGCTCTGAAATACGAAGCCTATCGAGTGGTTACGGTAGACGTCCCAATCTCCGTCCTTAAACTCTTTTGTGGACTTTCCGTTGATAATTAAGTCGCCCGAGGTATATCTGTCAAGACCGCCGATGATGTTGAGCATCGTGGTCTTTCCGCAGCCCGATTTTCCGAGTATCGAGACGAACTCGTTCTTGCGGAACTTCAGGCTGACACCGCCAAGGGCTCTGACTTCCGTATCCCCCGAGGAATAACATTTTACGATATTGTTCAGTTCAAGCATCTACTACTCTCCATTATAAAAATATGGTATTATGATAGCACCATATTTTTAATTTATTATGTATGATTATGCTAAGGTTTGTTAATTTTTATTCTCATTGTAAAACGAAAACCACCGGCAAGCGGTTTTCTGAAGCAAAAAAGCCCGCGCGGGGCTGTTGTAAATCTGAATTATCAACAATCTCGCGCGGATAAAATTATTCATCTATCGCTTCAAATCTCTCTCTGGCGCGGAAGATGAGCGAAATGCACCAAATTCCCGCCAAAGCTACAACTGTATAGACTATGCGGCTGAGAAGGGCGTCCTGTCCTCCGAACAGCCAAGCAACGATGTCAAACTGAAAAAGACCGATGCTTCCCCAGTTGAGCGCTCCGATGATAGTGATTATAAGAGCAATTCTGTCCATTAACATTGCCGTAACCTCCTTGTAACGGTTCAACCGTCATTAATAGTTTTGGCGAATTCTCACTTTCTATGTGAGGAATAAAATGGATAGCCGCAATAAATATTTATGTTGACAATAATTGTCTGAAATGATAAAATAATCCTGTCTTAAAATGTGAAAAAGGAGCTCTATAATGCATAGCGGACACCGAGAAAGAATGAAAGAAAAATTTTTGAGGTACGGCGGTGAAGCCTTCGGCGACCACGAGCTGTTGGAGATATTGTTGTTTTTCTCTATCCCGAGAAAGAATACGAACGATCTGGCGCATACGCTGATAGACCGTTTCGGCTCTCTGCGCGGAGTCTTTGACGCTACGGTGCAAAATCTTATGAGTGTAGAGGGTGTGGGGCTCAGCTCGGCTCTGCTTATCAAGCTCGTGTCTGCGCTGTTTTTCAGATATAATCTTAATGGGGGCAAGCCGAAGGTCAAGCTGGGCAGCTATTTAGCTGTAAGTAATTTTATTAAAAATCTGTTTGTTGGCGAGAGCGAGGAAAAGGTATATCTTATAATGCTCAATAATTCCCTGGGGCTTGTGGAATACAAACTGCTTGGCGCGGGAAGCGTGAAGGTTTCGGCGGTGAGTACGAGGGAAATACTTGAAAGCTGTATCGTAAACAACGCCGCGTACGCTATAATCGCTCATAATCATCCGAACGGCGTGGCGCTACCGTCGGGGCTTGATATGGAAGCCACTCAGGCGATAAATAACGCCCTTCGGTATGCTCAGGTTGAGCTTATAGACCACTTTATCTTTGCTGAGGACAGATGCACTCCTATTCTGCGCGGAATGGATACGTCCACCGAGGAGAGCTTTGACCGAGCGCTGGAAAGTATGGCGCTTAAAAAGAGGTAATAATAAAAAATCAGCGGCTGGGTATACCCAGCCGCCGTTTGCTTATCAGTTTATTTGTCGTTTTTCTTTTTTCTGAGCTTCGTCGCCGCTACTACGATGCCCGAGAGGGCTACGAGAGCGATAACGTTAGGAATTACCATAATGTTATTGAACATATCCGCAAGCTCCCAGACCAGATCGTTGGGGAAGAGAGAGCCGAGGAATATAAACGCTATAGCGAGAACAGAGTAAACGATAGTAGCTTTCTTACCAAAGAGGTACTGAACGTTCAGCTTTCCGAAGAAGTTCCAGCTGATGATAGTCGTGAACGCGAAGAAGGTCAGACAAACGGCAATGAGTATATTACCCACAGTCGCGTTTCCAAGCGCCGTACCCACGGCAGTCTGCATAATATTTGCCTTGGTGAGCGTGGTAGCACCAAGGCCCTCGACTGTCGAGAGAGGACCGTTGCCCGCGTAAAGAGTGGAGATAACAACAAGAGCTGTGATAGTAAGAACTACGAAGGTATCTATAAATACGCCTATCATAGCAACAACGCCCTGATCGTGGGGCTTCTCGACGTTAGCCTGAGCATGCGCGTGAGGCGTTGAACCCATACCTGCCTCGTTGGAGAAAAGACCTCTCTTAACACCTTGGCTGACAGCTGCCTTGATAGCCGCGCCGAAAGCACCGCCTATGATAGCCTGAGGCATGAAGGCGTACTTGAATATCATACCGAAGGTCTCGGGTATCTTGGTAAAGTTGATGCCGAGGATAACGATACCGATAAGGAGATATACGACCGCCATTATCGGAACTATTTTCTCAGCGACAGAGGCGATACGTTGGATACCGCCGATAAAGATGAACGCGCAGATAACGGCGAGAACGATACCGACTATCCAAGTGGATATAAATCCGCCCGATGCGGTGCTTATCGATTCGGAGATAGAATTCGATTGAACCATAGAGCCCATAAATCCGAGCGCGAGAATGATAGCTACCGCGAAAAAGCCCGCGAGGAATTTACCGAAATTACCCTTGAAGGCTCTCTTTATGTAATAGACAGGTCCGCCGAGAACGCTTCCGTCCTCCTGAACGACCTTTGTTTCCTGAGCGAGAACAGCCTCCGCGTAGATGGTAGCCATTCCGAAAAAGGCGATTATCCACATCCAGAAGATAGCGCCGGGACCGCCTATGAGTATCGCGCCGCAAGCGCCGACGATGTTACCCGTACCCACCTGAGCCGCGATAGCGGTGGCAAGCGCCTGGAAGGACGAAAGACCGCTTTTGTTCTTTCCTCCCTTGAGCGAGAGGTTACCGAAAACCTTTTTCATTCCCTCGCCAAAGCAACGGATCTGAACGAATCTTGTTCTGATAGAGTAGAACAGACCTGTTCCGACCAAGAGGAAAATAAGAATGTAGTCTGACAGATATTTATTGATGTTTTGTACTATCGGGAGAAGAAAATTTGTAACAGATTCCATAGAATCCTCCTTAAAAAGATAATAAAAAACCACTGAAAAGATTCAGTGGCTCTAAAGATAAAAACATACAGACAATGATATACGCGTCGCGCTGTCTGCTCTGTCCTTTTGCCTGAGAGATTCAGCGGAAGTCCGCCTTGCACCTTCGGCACTCGTAAAAGAGATTCTCCAGAGCCCCTCCGCCCTCGGTTCCGCAAAGAGTTCCAAGGGTTTCAACGGTTATTTATTACATTCTAACACAATTTACGACAAATAACAATGTCACATATATACAAATATTTAATATATTTTTAACAAAAACATAGTGATGTTGCTATTGAATCAAAAGGTCTTGAAAAAGAGGCAAGGGGAGAAAACTTCTTTCAAGAAGTTTTCTCCCATTTATCCTATCATTTGTATATTTTCATAGCCTCTCGGCGTCCTCGCGGGTGAAATATTCCTTTTTTCCGCAGAAGCGGCAGACTACCTCAAGCCTTTCCTCTTTTCCCTCGGCGAGCTGCTCGTCGAGCATCTGATGTATCTTGTCCTTTCCGAGAGACGCCAAGGTCTTGGCAACCCGCTCGCGGCTGCAGTCGCAGATATACTCGACCTCAAGCTCGTCAAAAATATCGTATTCTATCCCTGACATAACTATCTCGGCGATCTCGGCATTAGTCTTGCCTGAATCGAAAAGCCTCGATACGTTCGCGAGCAGGGAAGCGTTCTTTTCTATTTTATCCACAGTCTCGTCATCGGCGAAGGGAAGGAGCTGAATGAACACGCCGCCAGCCGCGCGGCAGGTGTAATCTGTATCCACAAGCACACCGAGGGCGCAGACCGTGGGTATCTGCTCACTGTTTGCGTAGTATGCCGCTATGTCCTCGGCTATCTCACCGCTTACAAGCGGGATAGAGCCTGTGTAGGGCTCTGCGTCACCCGTGTCGCGGATAATGGTCAAAAGTCCGTTACCCACGGCTCCGCTTACGTCCAGCTTTCCGTTGCGCTTCTTTGGGATATCGACCAAGGGATTTTGAATATATCCCTTTACGTTTCCATAGTAGTCGCCTACGGCGAGAACCCGTCCGGCAGGTCCGTCTCCGCCGAGAGTAACAGTTATCTTATTCTGCTTCTCTCCCATCATACAGCCCATTATAGACGTGGCGGTCAGCAGTCTGCCGAGGGTTGCAGTCGCCGTGGGAGAGGTCTTGTGATATCCCACCGCGGTATTGACTATCTCGGTGGAGTTTATGATGTGTATTCTCGCGCTTCCGTCACGTGTCATAGCGCGCAGTATAGTAGAGCGTTTTTTGTTTGACATTTTTTCTTTCCTTTTTTACGATGTGTTATGTTATTTCTTTGCCCTTGCGGCGACGTACCAGCGCTCGGTAGTGTCACCCGAGGGAGTAAAATCAAAATCCTCAAAAGAGCCGAGAAGCTCAAATCCGTTGCGCTCAAGGAGCGAGCGCAGGGTATCAAAGGAATAGCAACGCTCCCTTTGATGCTCGTCCGAACGGGTATATACGCCCTGCGCGTTCTCTTCAAATAGCGAGAGGTAGAAGTCGCATATGCCGCTTTCACGGTCAAATTGGTTCTGCCAACCGCAGAACACAGCCGCGGGTGGCTCACCGTCTCCGTAGTCTATCTCGTCCTCTAAAATATAGGCGTTGTCCGAATAGATATTCTCGAATTTATAGGGCGTGTTCATATCAAAGAGGAAGAGCCCATCGGGGTCGAGGTAGTTATGGACGTTGGCAAGTGTACTTGAGAGGTCGTCCTCTGAGAGCAGATAGTTCAGACTGTCAAGACAGCATATCACCGCCCCCACAGTGCCGTAAAGCTCAAAGCTCCGCATATCCTGACACAGATAGAGTATGCCCTTACCCTCACTTCTCAGATACGCCTCGGAGAGCATGTCCTCGCTGCCGTCAATGCCTATCATATCGTATCCTTGGTCGGACAAAACGGCTGTCATGCTCCCAGTGCCGCAGGCAAGGTCGAGCACAAGCTCGGGGCGCGCGGGCAGAAAACGGTCAAAGCATCTTTCGATAAAGTCCGCCCAGCGCGAGTAGTCTATGTCCTTATTTAATTTGTCATATACGTGGGCTATTGCATCGTACATATATAGACTCCTTTGGGGATAATGTGGGGGAAAACTTCTTTTAAGAAGTTTCCCCCCACGCCCCTTTTCAAGAAATTTTAAGCGTGGGTTTACTTAAATTGAAAAATTTATCTTTCAATTTGACGCTTTCTTTATTTTTCGAGCTTTTATAAAAAGCAAAACGGTCAAAAGCAAGGACAATCCAACGCAGAGCCAAGAACTGTAGACAAGAACCATAAAGAGTATGTGTGGGAGAGTGAAAAATACAATAGCGGAAGCAGAAATAACGCATTTCTTGACCGTCCATTTGTTTTCAAGCACAAGATACAGAGCTACGCCCCAGCTTATCACCGTGGGGATATTAAAATAATGTACGAACGGAAACCAACCGTCATATCCTGTGAAAAAGCCAAGAGCAAAGTAACAGACAACGGTTGTGATGAGGCTTATCCAAAATTCTTTTCGTTTTAGCATACGGTCTCCTCGGAGTTATTGTAAGATATCAAATACTTTATATATATCTCCCGCGCCCATAATCACCGCTACGTCTCCCTCTGAAAGCTCTGCGCGCAGCGCGCGTGCAGTGTCGGGGATGCTTCCGCAGTACACGGCTTTATTCCCGATAGCTTTGGCAAGCATAGCTGAACTGACAGTACCGTCGTCGGTCTCCCGCGCGGCGTATATATCGGCGAGCAGTACCTTATCGGCAGACTTAAAAGCGTGCGAGAAATCATCAAAGAGGGCTTTCGTCCGTGAGTAGGTGTGGGGCTGAAAAACGCAGATCAGCCTTCTCTCGGCAAGTCCTTTAGCTCCCGTAAGCGTTGTGGCGATCTCTGTGGGGTGATGTCCGTAATCGTCGTAGAGGTCGGCTCCGCCGATGCTTCCTCGGTATTCCATACGCCGCTTCGCTCCTCTAAACGAGGCAAGGCCGCGGGATATATCATCGGGAGAAAGCGCGCAGATATCTGCCGCCGCGGCGCAGCCAAGGGCGTTATATATATTATGGTAGCCTGTCACCGAAAGCTGAACGTGACAGAAGAAAATCCCCTGTTTTTCTATATCAAAGCTATATCTGCCGCGATGGCAGGTGATATTTACCGCCCTAAAGTCAAGGTCTTTGCTCTCTATACCGAAGGAAACAAGAGTTCCGCCGTAATTGGCGAGGGATATTCTTACGTTTTCGTCGTCCATATTGGCGACGGCATATCCGTCCTTTCGCGTGATATCGGCGTATTTTGCGAAGGATGAGTGTATCTGTTCTATGCTGTGAAAATAGTCAACGTGGTCGATTTCCTCATTGAGAATAATAGCCACCGTTGGGTTGAAGTCGAGAAATGAGTCCATATACTCGCATGCCTCGAAGATAAAATCTTCACCCTCGCCGACGGTATAAGCGCCGTTCATAATATCAAGCTCCGCGCCCGAAAGGACGGTGGGAGAGACGCCCGCGCCGATAAAGGTTTCGGCGCACATAGACGTGCAGGTGCTCTTTCCGTGCATTCCAGACACGCCGATACGGCGGCGATATCCCGTCATTATGTAACCGAGGAAGTCGGCGCGGGATATGCAGGGGATACCGAGGCGGAGCGCTTCGACGTATTCGGGATTATCGGGCGAGATAGCGACGGTGTAGACCGCGGCGTCGTATCCGCGGATATTTTCGCTCTCATGGGAATAGTTTATGTCTATATCGCACGCCTCAAGCCTTGCGGTGATGGCGGTGGGGGTTCTGTCCGAGCCGCCTGTGCGGAAACCTCTTTTGAGGCAGATATGGGCAAGAGAGGACATATTTATCCCCCCGATACCTATAAAATATATACTTTTACAGTTTTTTAGCATCTCGCCTATCTTTTGGGCGCCGAAGTGTGTGTTTGGAGTAGACATAGTTAAAGACTGCCGCGGCAGCTACCTCCATAAAAAATTAAAGGCGTATACACAAGAATATAACCTTTTATTTACAGTCTATTTTTATTTATATGAATGTTTCAAGGTTGTTCACACAAAAATTTCAAAATGATTGAATAACCTTCAAAATTGAACTGTATAATATAGTCAGATGATATGGCAAAATTATGCTATCAGATTTATTACAACGGAGGAATGAAAAATGCAGATTACAGACGTCAAGGTAAGAAAGCTCTTTGATGAAGGCCCTATGAAGGCTATCGTTTCGGTCACGTTTGACGGTCAGCTTGCGGTACACGACATAAAGGTCATAAACGCGAGGGACAAGTTTTTTATCGTGATGCCCAGCAGAAAGAACCCCGACGATACCTACAGAGATATCGTTCACCCAATCAACGCTCAGTTCCGCACAATGCTTGAGGAGGCTGTGATAGAGGCGTATAACGAAGCCCTAGCCACGGCGGCTCTTGAGGTCGAGACCGAGAGCGTAGCAGAGCCTGTGTAAAGCCGAGGAACCGCCGTATTACACGGTTGGAACATAGCGGAAAGGGATTTCCCCAAACCGCGAAATATAGTTTTTTCTCAGACCGTTGCGATATCGCAACGGTCTGCTTTTTTGCGAAAACAATACTGCCGCAGAGATCCTTCGCGGCGCATCCTCACGATATCCTCCTTGAGCGTAGCGAAGTAGCCCGTGTGGATGCTTGCTTAAGGATGACACGGCGGTGTTGTTCACACCTCTCCATGCGAGGTGAGGATATCCTTGCCTCTGATAGTGATAATTCCAAAGGAATACCGTCCGTCGCGGGGATTTCCTATGCTCCCTGGGTTGAACACGTGAAGCGGTTTTCTGAGCGTCACGCCGCCTATCTCGGTCCCCTCGGGGAAATATTCATCGTGCCGCGTGTGGGTGTGACCGTAAAGCAGAAGGTCAGCGTCTCTCTGCGCCGCGTAGGCTATCGCGCGGCTCAGAGTCTGTTTGACGTAAAAGGCGTGACCGTGAGTTAACAGTACATTATATTCACCGAAGCGCGCCATATGCTCGTCGGGGGCGGCGGAAAAAGTAAAAGCGTCGCAGTTTCCGCTGACAGATATCACGCTCTTGCCTTCAAGCTCTGCTCTGCTGATATCCCGCAGACCGTCGCCGAGAAAAAGTATCGCGTCAGCGTTTTTATTGAGCGCGAGCGCCGCCTCTATCTTATTGACTCTGCCGTGAGAGTCGGAAAGTACGAGTAAGGTCATTATTTCACAGGCGCGGTCTCGCGGCGCAGTCCTTCGGGTACGGCGACACCCGCGGGGACGACAAATCCAAGCGCCGAGGGAACACAGCGAATAGAAAGCTCGTTGAAATCAAAGAGCTCACCGTCAACGCTGGCGCTCTGCGGTTCGGAAAATCTCAGTGTCACGCTTTTGATTTTTCGGTTTGAAATAATATTATCATTCTTGGGCGCAATGTGAGTTCCCTCCTTGTAGCTTCCGATGAGCGATATAAATTTAGTTCTTGAAACGTTGTTTATAAAGAGGGAATCGACGTATCCGTCATTAAGGCTTGACGCGGGATTTGAATGAAATCCGCCTCCGCAGAAGCAGCCGTTGGCAAAGGTGGTCAAAAGATATTTCTTTTCCTCGAAAACAGAGCCGTCGAAGGAAAATTCCGCCTTAACGCCGGGCTTTCTTATCAAGGTAGAAATCACCCCCGCGATATACGCGAGCTTCGAGGGAATGAGAGGGCTTTTCTTGAGCTTCACCGTCTTCTTTACGACCTCGCAGTCAAAGCCAATATTTATCATATTTATGGCGTAGGAATCGTTACACCGAAGAAGGTCTATCTTTATATCGGTACCGTCTATCTGAGCGCCGATATCGAAAAACGTGTCTCCGTTTCCGAAATTGCGGACGAAATCATTTCCCGTACCTATGGGAATAAGACCGACAGACGCGCCCTCGGTTTCCGCCGCGCCGTTGACTACCTCTCCAAGAGTTCCGTCTCCGCCGCAGGCGTAAAATCTGGCGGGGAGATTATCCGCATTTGAGCAGATATCTCTGACGAATTCGGTGGCATTTCCTACGGCGGTGGTGCGGTATACAGTATATGTAACCCCGAGCTCATCGCAGACGCGCCGAATATTTTCCTCAAGCTTCGAGGAGTGTTTGCCCTTTCCTGCCATAGGGTTGATTATAAAATAGTGATTCACAGTCCTTCGCCTCCTTTTTTACTTCTTTTCTAATCAATTATAACACAACAAACTCGCAAAGTCTATAATTTTTTGCATTTTGTCGATTTTCACCCGTCGAAAAATATATCCATTCTCACCGATTTATGAGAGTGGGCATATACTTTCGGTGAGACCAAAAAATTATATTGGAGGTACATATATGCAGATAGACCGCGAATCCTTGCAAAAATTGCTCAATCTGAACGACCGTCAGCTTAAAATGGTGATAAATAAGCTTGCCGCGGACAGCGGAATAGACCCCGCCAGCTTCAATATCAATCCTCAAGATATAGAGAGCATACGCCGCGCGCTGTCCTCGGCGAGCGACAGCGACCTTGAGAGAGTGGCGCAGATGTACGAGCAAAATCAGAAAAACAAAAGAGGACACTGAGCGAAAATTGCGAGAAGGAGGAAAGAGTTATGAGCGCTGAGAACGAAACGGGAAGGGAAAGAGACCCAACGGCGACGGGAGATGGACTTCAGCTCTCCGCTATGATAGATAAGATACTTGCGAACCCAGAGCTTATAGGTATGGTGGCGTCGGCTCTCGGTCCTGTACCCAAGGGAGAGAGCGCGAAAAGCGAGGCTGATGCTGACAAAGAACAGACGGCGGAGGGGGATAGTGTCTCGGCGGGGGCTGTCTCGTCAGATACGGCATCGGACGCCGCAGAGAAGCTCCCCGAGCTTGTGGCGGCGATAGCTCCTATGCTTTCGTCACTTGGAGGAGGACACTCGTCTCATTCCACGCCCAAAGGCGACCGCCGTACCTGTCTGCTCGTGGCGCTGAAGCCCTATCTTTGTCGCGAGAGGTGCGAGGCGATAGATTATATGATAAAACTTGGAAGGCTTTCGGAGATATTCCGAACTTTGGGGTGAAAATATGTATAGCAGATATCCGAATTACAGATTTTCAGGCGGGGTAAAGGTTCCCGATAATTATAGCGGAAACGCGTTCAAGCCCTCCGATACGCCCGAGGAAGAGATAGTCGGGACAGATTCCTCTTTGTCGCATAGCGAGACGGTATCCGAGAGCGAGGAGGATAGCGCACTCGCCGTGGCGGCAGAGAGCAAAGCAGAGCCCGAGAGCGTCGAGACGTTCAAGCGAGGCGGAAAGGGAATAGCTTTCCCGAACTTCAAATTCAACATAGGAAGGATATTTTCTGGTGGCTTCGGGTTTGAGGAGCTATTGATAATCGGACTGATTCTCCTGATATCTCAGAACGGCGCGGACGACGATATCATTCTGCTTCTGGCGTTGCTGCTATTTATAGGATGACGATTGCGAGTAGATTAGTAACAGAAGAACTCAGATAATTTCTAACTTAACAAAAAACCAAGGTCATTCGTATGTTTGACCTTGGTTTTTGTTAAAGGAAAACCACGCGCGTGGTTCAATAGAGGTTGATAGTTGAACAGAAGGAGAAGAAAGACCAAAGAGGTTGAGGACGCCTATCTCTTGTTGAAAAACAAGAGATAGGCGTCCTATCACTAATGTGATATCTCTGTTTTACGATAGCAAAGTCCTATCTCGTCACAAAGCTTCGCTTCTCTACCGTGGCAGGTCATAAGCATACACTGATTTCCCCTAGCAACGTATTCGGAGATAAGCTCTAACACGCCCCTCGCCCGCGTATCGTCAAGTGAAGAAAGCGTCTCGTCCATAAAGAAGGGAACACTTCCCTCAAAAATATTCTCTATCAGGGAGAGCCGCAGGGCGATATACACCGCGTCCGACGTTCCCGAGCTAAGGCAGGCAGCCGACCTCTCCTTGCCCGTGACCTCAACGCCAACGCCAAACTCCTCGGACAAAAATATTTTGCTGTATTTGCCGCCGCTGATACACTCAAGCAGTCTGCCTGCTCCGTCGCGCACCGAGGGAGCAAAGCTGCGCCGCATATTTCCGTACGCTTCTTCAACGGCGGAGTATGCCATGTCAAGGATATCGTATCTCTCAGTGTGCTCTGCGAGTATTTCTTCAAGAGCTGCTATCTCACCCTCAATATCCGCTTGCGTGTCGGCACTGACACCCGATGACCTTATCTTTACCTCCAGCTCCCTGAGCTCTTCG
>JAZQWY010000081.1:0-10537 GCA_045632545.1 Eubacteriales bacterium
ATAAGGATATCCCCGCTGACAGAATGGGACCCAGAGCGAGATTTAAGAAATCTCTTGACGAGATACTCGCTATTCCCTACGACAAGACTAAAGTATACGTTACACTCGAATCCAAGGTATTTGGAATCGGCGTTGAAAGCTATACCGTAGGCTCGGCAGAGTTTACTCTTTCTTACTCCAACTTCAAAGGCATCACTCCCCTTATGGATAACGGACACTATCACCCCACCGAGGTGGTAAGCGATAAGATTTCTTCTCTGTTGCTCTTCAACGAGAAGATAGCCCTTCACATCACGCGCCCTGTTCGTTGGGACAGCGACCACGTAGTGCTTTTTGACGACGAGACAAAGGAGATAATGAAAGAGATCGTCAGAAATGACGCGCTCGACAGGGTATTTATCGCCACCGACTATTTCGATGCTTCTATCAACCGTATATCCGCTTGGGTAACGGGACTGCGTAACGTGCAGAAAGCCCTGTTGTTTGCCCTTCTCCAGCCTAACGAAAAGCTGAAGAGCCTTCAGGACGAAGGCAATATGACCGAGCTTATGGTACTTCAAGAGGATATGAAAACTGCTCCTATTGGAGACGTCTGGGACGAGTATCTCAAGCGCGAGGGTATCGACACGGATTATCTCGGCGCTATCAAAGCTTACGAGGCAGAAGTTTTGAGCAAGAGATAACGCTTTCTCTGAAAATTGTATAAATCAAGGCTTCCTTTTGCAAGGAAGCCTTTTTGTCGCAATATTTTTTCTTACAATATAATACAGATAAGTCCGCCGCTGCCCTCGTTTATTATACGCTCAAGCGTCTCTGAGAGCTTTGTCCTTGACTCCTCGGGCATATGCTCGAGCTTGGTGTGAAGTCCCTCATTCACAAGCTCGTAAAGGCTCTTTCCAAAGACGTTGGACTCCCATATCTTACCCGGTTCTTCCTCAAACTCTCTGAGCATATAGCGCACAAGGTCCTCAGACTGCTGCTCTGTTCCAACCATAGGACTTATTTCTGTCTCTATATTCGCCCTTATCATATGTATCGACTGAGCCGACGCGCAGAGTTTCACTCCGTATCCTCCCGACTGTTTGACTATCTCGGGTTCTTCAAGGTGAAGCTCGTCAACGGTGGGCATAACGATACCGTATCCCTTTTCCTCAGCCATAGTCAGTGCCTCGGATACTCTGTCATACCTGCTCTTAGTCTCTGAAAGCTCTCGCAAAAGCGATACAAGCTCACGCTCATTTCCTATCTCAAATCCGCTAAGCTCGCTGAGTACAGAATAGTAGAGAGCCTCGTCAAAGGTAACGTTTATCAGCGCCTTACCCGTACCAAGATCGATATCCTCAATAACGCTTGACTTAATAAATTCATTACTGTCAAGCTCTGCAAAGGCGTCCTTGATATCGCCTGTCTTATGCACCTTGTCGGCGCAAGCGCAGACAGAGGCGGTTACCGAAGACTTTATCCTATGCCCAGAGTCAAGTGCCGACATCCAGGTGGGCATTTTCAGCCTTATCTCAGTGACAGGAAACTCGTGAAGCACAAGCTCAAGGATATGCCTGATATCCTCCGCGTCAAGGTCGATACAGCTAACAAGCGCCACGGGTACGTTATATTTCGCCTCAAGCTCGTAAGCAAGGGCGATAGAGCTCTCCGAGGACGGGTCCGCGGAATTTAGCACCATAGCAAAGGGCTTTCCAAGCTCCTTAAGCTCGCCGACTATCCTCTCCTCCGCGGCAACGTAGCTATCTCTGCCTATCTCGCCGATAGTTCCGTCGGTAGTGATGAGCATACCGATAGTGGAATGCTCCCTGATGACCTTCTCCGTACCCATCTCAGCCGCCTCAACAAATGGCATCGGCTCATCCTGCCAAGGGGTGTTGACCATTCTCGGCTGACCGTTTTCTATAGTTCCGAGGGCATCCGAGACGATATACCCAACGCAGTCTATCATCTTCACGCGCAAAGACGCGCAATCATCAAGACTTATGGTTACGGCTTCGTCAGGCACGAACTTGGGCTCGGTGGTCATAACGGTCTTTCCCGCCGCCGACTGCGGCATCTCGTCTCTCGCTCTGTCACGCGAGTAGCCGTCGTCGATATTTGGAAGCACAAGCGATTCCATAAAGCGTTTTATAAATGTAGACTTCCCCGTCCTGACGGGCCCCACAACGCCTATATATATGTCGCCCCCCGTGCGTTCCGCGATATCCTTATAGATAGAATGTTCTGCCATAAAAAATCCTCCCGTATATTTGTCAATAAAATATATGGGAGGTAAATTAGATTTAGAACAAAGTTTTATTTTAAGTAAAAGTTTATCCTTATGCAAAAATTGAAAGATTTTTATCAATACGATAGCGAAAGGCTTTCATCCTCCCTCGCTTTTTCTCATTTATCTTGTAAAAAGCTCTTTAACTTCTCTGCCGCTTTTTTCGGGAGATATTCGGATATATCCTCTCCGCGAAGCAATCTCTCGCGAACCAGGCTCGAGCTGACCTCGGCAAATTCGGGCTCGGCATCAAGCAATATCGTCCGTGCCTTTGGATTACGCGCCGTATTGTATTCAGCCATTTTCAGCTCGTATTCTCTGTCTGTATCATTCCGCACGCCCTTGACTATCGCCACAGCGTCAAGCTCCTTTGCGAGCTTCCATAGATACCCGCTTGAGGATATCACCTCAACTCTCTCTATACCATCAAGCGCCGCTTTGGCTATCTCCACTCTCTGCTCCATTGTGAACATATACTCCTTGGCGTCGTTTATCATCACGGCAAGATAGACCTTATCATACGTCTGCGCCGCGCGCTTTACTATATTTATATGTCCGTTACTTATCGGGTCAAAGCTCCCGGGCACTATCGCCACTCCGTGTATTCTATCCGTCATATCATTCTCCGCCCTTCTTAAGCGAGAGAATAGTCACGTAGGAGTGACTGTATCTCGTCTGCTTGATGATATCAAAAGGCTCCGCAAGCTCCGCGTTGCCAAGAAAAACATCCTCGTTCCCCGTCTCGCAGACTATTACGGTAAATGGCTTTAGCATATCGGCGTCAAGAAGTATCCCGAGGGCGTCAGCGCAGAGATTCATCGCGTATGGGGGGTCGAGAAATATCAGGTCGAATTTTCTTCCGCGATTCTTGAGGATATAATCTCGGTACTCGCAGTTGTATATGTCGCAAAGTCCGTCAAGCCTTGTCTTTGCGGCGTTAGTCTTGATTATCCTCACCGCGTCCTTTGAACGGTCAATCATCACGGCGTGAGCCGCCCCACGGCTCAACGCTTCAAGGGCGAGCTGTCCGCTTCCCGAGAAAAGGTCAAGTACCTGTCTGCCCTCGATATCGAACTGTATCATTGAAAAGACCGCTTCCTTCACCCTCTCTGTGGTTGGTCTTGTTGCATCCCCATCGAGAGTGGCAAGATGAACGCCCTTTGCCTTACCTGTTATTATCCTCATCATTCAAATCACCTCCGACTATTTCTTGCCGTCGAAATATTCGACGATTCTCGCCGCGTCTGCATGGCTTATTCCCTTTATAGAGGTAAGCTCGCTCTCGCTCGCCCGCTTTACCGCCGCAAGTCCGCCAAGCTCACGCAAAAGTATCGCCGCCTTGGCAGGTCCTATTCCCTTTATCTTCTCAAGCGAGGACTTCTTCAGCGTAGCGCGCTTTGCTCCCATCGTCTTGCTGACAGAAAATCTGTGGACCTCCTCTTGAATTCCGTATATCAACATAAATACCGCCTTATGCTTGGCTATATTTATCTCCTCTGTTTCGGTACAAAGAGCTCGCGTTTTGTGAAAATCGTCCTTTACCATGCCAAAAACGGGAACCTCAATTCCCTTATCGCGCAACAGCGCCTTGATAGCAGAGACGTGACCTCGCCCGCCGTCGAGCAGTATCAGGTCGGGATATTTAGCGAACGCCCCCACGCTGTCGGACACAAGATGGTCTACCCTTCGAGAGAGTGCCTCTCGCATTGAGGCGTAGTCGTCCGTACCGTCCACGCCCTTGATATTGAAGCTTCGATAGTCCGACTTCTTCATTTTTCCGCCCTCACAGACAACCATTCCGCAGGTCTTGTTCTCAGCGCCAATATTTGAGATGTCGTACGCCTCTATCCTCTCTGGAAGAACCTCAAGGCAAAGCAATTCGGCAAGCTTCACGAGCGCTGATTCGTCCTTTTTTGCGTCAGACACGTACTGTCTCGCCCTCTCCTCGGCATTCTCGCAAGCGGTCTGACAGAGCTTGTGCATATCTCCCCTCTCGGGCGTACGAACGGTTATTTTACGCTCCGAAAGTCCAGTAAGGTATTCGGATATCATCTGCATATCCTCGTCCTCAAGCTCAAATGAGAGGAATATATTTTTCGGGATATAATCCCTTATTCTGTAATGCTCGGCAAGGAAAGAGGTAAGCGTTTCACTATCAGCGATAATACTCGCGCCGAAGGTATAATCCGCCTTATCTATCACTGCTCCGTCACGAACGTACATCGCGGATATGCAGGTACAAAGCTCATCGGAATATATTCCGAACACGTCCTGCTCACTGCCAGGCGCGGACACCATATGCTGCTTTTGATTTAGATTACGCAACGCGATTATAGTATCTCTGCACCTCGCCGCCTCCTCAAAGCGTTCGCGCTCGGCGAAGTCGGTCATCTGCTCCTCAAGCATCTTTACCGCCTCACCTATATTTCCTCTCAGAATATCCGCCGCGCACTTTACAAGAGAATTATATTCCTCGGCGCTCACCTGCCCTGTGCACACCCCGCAGCACTGCTTCATCTGATAATAAAGACAGGGGCGCTCCTTACCTATCTCCTCGGGGAAACGGCGTTTACAGGTGGGAATACCGAGGGATTTTCTTATAACGTCAAGAACTGTGAAAACGGTCGCAGTTCCTGTAAATGGACCGAAATATCTGCCCTTATCGGCAAGCCTTGTACGTGTATAAACAAATCTTGGGAACGGCTCTGACGTTATCTTTATATAAGGGTAGGACTTTGCGTCCTTCAGCCTGATATTGTATTTGGGGGAGTGCTGTTTTATAAGTGTATTTTCGAGGGTAAGAGCCTCTATCTCTGTTGAGCAGATGATATAGTCGAAGTCCTCGGCGGTACGCACCATTCGCTCGGTCTTATAATTTTTCTTTCCGTTGCGGAAGTACTGCGACACGCGATTTTTAAGCTTTCGTGATTTTCCTACATATACTATACTTCCGTTTTTGTCCTTCATAATATACACGCCAGGGCATAGCGGGAGAGAATTTGCCTTCTCCAGCAGCTCTTCGGTTCGTTTTTCTGTTTGCGGCATAATTCCTCCTTAAAATTTTCTTTTATATCATATGACAAAAATGGTGCTGTCTATCGACAGCACCATATGTTTTTTATTCTGCGAATCCCGTCTGGATAAGCTCCTCCAGACCCTTTATCGCGTTTTCTTCATCCTGACCGTCGGCTATTAAAGTAATGGTCATTCCCTTTGCAATACCAAGTGAGAGAACTCCGAGCAAACTCTTTGCGCTGACCTTGCGTTCATCCTTCTCAACCCATATCGAACACTTATAGCAATTTGCCTTTTGAATGAAGAATGTTGCCGGTCTTGCGTGCAGGCCGATATTATTCGTGATAGTTACTTCTTTTCTTAACATAAACCTTGCTCCTGTTCTTGGATATCATACTATTCAATATAATAATTGTTTCATAGGCTTTTTCACATATAATAGTATATCAAAAAATTCGTCCAAAATCAATAGCTAAACATTAGCACTATTAAACAAAGTTTTTTATATTCTCAAGAAAAAAGTTTAACAAAAAGTACATATCACCGTCAAAAAGCGCCGTTTTACCTTTTCTTAGGTTAAATTTCTCTTATTCCTCGTACAACTCTATTGAGGTAACAGTCAGCGTAACAGTGACAAGCTCGGTATATACCTCCACTGTTTGCCCAGCCGCGATATAGGTCTTTCCATCAATACAGAATCCGCCGTCGGAATTATATCCGCCAACGCAGAGCATTCTTCCTCTCGCGTTTACCCTCGACTCCTCGTTCGGATAGTGAGCCTCGACCACCTTACCGCTTGAATCGGTAAAATACTCCGATGCAGGGGTTATATTCAACGCTCCCTGATTTGCCGACTCGCTCATAAGCGTTCCCATAAGCTCGCCGTTCGACTCAAAGTACACCTTATCCCCTACGTTTATATAGTTCGGGGTAGTATATCTTATGTCCTCTATTGAGAATGATACCACATACTCGTCATTATTCTTCCCCTCAGAGAGAATATCCAGAATATTATGTCTAAAATATATTCCAACCACCGCCAAAATAACGAGAATTATTATCATCGCGTCAACGGCGTTAAAGTGTGGAGAATTCCTTTTTTCAGCTTTAGTCTTTTTTTGTCTGCTCATATGTCACACCTCCTCACGACACGGCTGAGATACTGATACAGTATCCCTCGCCCACATAGTCGGGAAAGCGCACCGAAAGCTTCTCTCCGACAGCTATACGGCGACCGTTGATGCTGTAGCCTTCGCCCTCGGTATAGTCACCCGTAGCCGTAATGGTTATCAGCACGTTATACTTATCTGGATATACCGCAAGCACACCCGCGCCCGTCGCCTCATCATACTCAAGCTCGGAATACTGCGTATTATAATCCACAGCCTTCACGCTTCCAAGTGTGTACTTAGAAACCGCGTCCACTGCAATATCCTGCTCCTTTATCTTATCTATAAACTCTCCGTCAACGCCCACTATCTCCACGGTGTACTCTATAGTTTGCTCACTGTCAGCACTGAGTATGTCAAGAAATGACATCGGCGACACGATATTCACCGCTATAAAAATAATAAGCAGTACGAACAGGATCAAAAGCACGTCTATAAAATTGAAGCCTCGGCGCATCCTGCGAGGTCCACCCTCGGTCTGCGCTCTTTTTGAAAATCTTCCCATTTTACGATCCCTTCTCTCTTTTTTTACTCACAGGTCTATCGAAGCGCTCTCCGCGCCATATCTCTCGGCTCCGCGCGCCCTTTGCGCCTCTTTGTCCCCAAAGCGAACGTACGCGCAACATATGCCTATGATTATCCAGAACATAAAGAATACTCTGTAACTATACCAAATATAGTCAAAAAGTCCCATTACAAGCGCTCCAAGCACCGCAGAGAATGCGGCAGACACGGGCAACTTGACCGAAATGTTGTTCTTGATGCTCTCAAAACTCTTTTGCGAGAACAGGAAGAGCGCCGAGAGGAATATCAGAAGTCCGAATATTCCGCAGGAGAACAGTATCTGCAAAAACAGATTGTGACTATGCTCCGCCGCCTCTATTCCCGCGTACGCGTATTTAGGATATATCTCGGCGTATGCCGACATTCCGTATCCCGCCCCACTCCAGAAATGATCTCCTATCGCGTTAAGCGTTCCGCGCCAAGTATAGACACGGTAGTAACTGGACGAATCCGCGAGGTCACCTATACTGAGAAATCTTTTCACGACCGACCGCGGAAGCACAAATGCAATCGCGGGTGTGACCGCCGCCACTGCCAAGAGCCATTTGAATGTTCTTCTGCTATTGATAAGGCTCATCACCACCACACTGGCTATCATTGCCAGCCACGCTCCGCGCGACCAGGTGAGCACCGTACAAGTGACGACCGCGATAACAGAGAGTATACCAAGTAGCTTTTCCCGTCTGTTCTTCGCTCTTGTCGTATTCGCGAGAAGAAATGGAAAAGACAAAACGAGGTATGCCGCGAGTATATTCGGATTATCGAACAGCGACACTACCCTTCCTTCAATATCACCGAAATACGATGTGTCGAGCCAACCAGATACAGCATATCCCATAGCGTATTGCAACACTCCTATCAACGCCACGATGACCGACGAAGCAACCACTGCGTTCACGCATCTGTTGAGCCATCGCTCTGTCCTCATAAGATTTGATACAAGGAAAAATCCAAGCAACAATATGCAGGACATAACCGCCTCGGTAAACGAAGCCACGCCACCCGCCGTGATAACTCCCGACATAAGCAGCACCACGCCGAATATCAGCACCATAAGGTCAAGTATCTCTACTCTCAGAATTCTCTTTCCTCTGACGAGCTTGGTAAGATATCCGCAGGTCGTTACCAGCACGAATATTGCCAACGCCGCCGAGGGGTATTCGAGAAAGGAGCAGAACGGCACCATAAATATGGTAAGCAACACGCCCATCTCGGGGGTTGATACTATCATCACTGCAACTATTAAAAATACTATCGCAGCCACGATATACGCGGGATGAACGAAGAAGGTCAAAAGTCCCGCCGCCATTCCCCAAAGTATTGAAAGGTTTACCTTTCCTCTGCGCCTTATGGGGGTGAAATCGAAATCCTCTTCCTTGAAGCCAAGGGCTTCAACAAAGACAAGTCTCGTTATCATTCCTCTGCCCGCCGCCCTTCCGAGACTTTCCCGTGATGCGAGCAAAGGAAAGGACATCACGATGATAGCTACGCCCACCGCGACAAAGCTACCGTTTGGTGTTACAAGCATTGGCGCGAAAAAGCGTATAAGATATACCAACATAGAGTACAGGCCAAAGGAGAGCATGAAATTTCCGTAGAGCTTAAGCGGAGTTGAGAGCAGTCTGCGTAACACCTTTTCGACCTTGCCCACAAGGAAGCTTGTCTCAAACGACTTTGAAAGCGTCTCTCGCGCACGGCGAAGCATTCTCTCAAACTTGTTGTTCCCTCGGAAATATCCTCTTACTGCGCCTCTCTCAAAGGCTCTCTGCTCCACCGAATAGGAGGTAAACGCAATCCCGAAAATTCCGTTCATCAATGAACTATAGACCGCATTCGTCAGCCTATCTATAAAGCAGAGTATGATACTCAGCGAGAACGCTCCCGCGCGTTTTTTTTTGCTCACGGCGTCGCAGTTATGCGAGATATCGCTAACAGAATATTTAATTTTTTTCTCTTTTTTCTTCAAGCCGATATCACTCCTTTCGGAATTTTTCCGACAAATCGGGACGTCTCTCCTCTGTTTTTTCCATAGCCTTCTCGTATCTCCAACGGTCAATATTTGCGTGGTTTCCCGAGATAAGTACCTCAGGCACTGTAACGCCGTGGAACTCGAATGGCCTTGTATATTGCGGATATTCAAGAAGTCCGCTGGATATACTTTCATTCATATAACATTCGGGGTCAGACAGCACCCCGTGAACGAGCCTCGCCACACTGTCCGTCACAATACAAGCGGGCAATTCCCCTCCCGTAAGAACGAAATCTCCAATTGATATCTCCTCGTCAATGATCTCGTCTATTATTCTCTGGTCCACTCCCTCGTAATGACCGCAGAGGATTATAAGCTGGTCGTATTCCGCAAGCTCCTCTGCCTTTTTCTGATTGAACACCTGCCCTGCCGGGGACATAAAAACCACACGGCGTCGGGGATATTTTTCCTCGTCTGCGGACTCTACTATCGTGCGGTAGCAATTATATATCGGAGGCGCAGCCATCAGCATTCCTTTTCCACCGCCGTAGGGAGTGTCGTCAACTCTGCGGTGCTTGTCCTCGGAATAGTCTCTGATGTTATGGCAAACTACCTCCACAGCCCCACTTTTTCTCGCTCTACCTATGATGCTCTCGTTCAGTATCCCATCAACAAACTCGGGAAAGAGCGTCATAATATCAAATCTCATAAAAATCTCCTAATCAGTCGAGCATACCTTCAATAGGTCTTACAAATATTCCCCTATCTAACTCGACTCTGTCAACAAACTCGTCCACGACGGGTATCATTCTCTCCCCCGCCTCGGTATTTACAACGTATATATCGGACGCTCCTCGGTTTATCGTCTCCTTAAGCTTTCCGTAGACCTTGCCACTGTCAGCGTCTATAACGTCAAGCCCCACAAGGTCGCTGATAAAGTACTCGCCCTCCTCCAGCGCGAAATCCTCTCTCGCGGCATATATAACGGTATTCTTGAGTGCCAAAGCGGCGTCCATATCAAAGACGCCCTCTATCTCGGCTATAACAAACTGCTTAAAGACCGAAGCCTTCAGCACCTTTTTCTCGACGTACTCACCACCCACAAGGAAAAAATACCTCTTAAGTGCCGCAAGATCAGCAGGCGAGTTGCACCAGGAATCTAACTTAAGTCCACCGCGAAATCCGTGCGTATTTATTATCTTACCACATTCTATATATGCGTTTTTATTCATAGATTCCCCCTATAGTACAGACAGCCAAAATTACCCATGTTAAGAAATACAGGGTAATTATACCACATATCCATGATATTTTCAACTGTTTTCTGATATTTTGTTGACATATATCACAGTTTTAACGGCATTTTGAGGCAAAAAATATCGTTTTAGTGATAAATCAGTAAAATTTGCGACTATTAAGTAGTATAAAAGTAAAAAATACGGAACCCCTGTCTCGCTTCGCTCGACAGCCCGCCTTCGGCGGGGCTTCGCTTAACGCAAAAGGGAAACAAAAAAGAAAAAAAAGACCTAGGTCGTGGGGGTTTTTTTTGTT
>JAZQWY010000082.1:0-3366 GCA_045632545.1 Eubacteriales bacterium
TACAATATCCGATAAGTTTCTATATTTAATTCCTATTCCCTGTTTCGAAACAGGGAATAGGAATCAGAACGAATTTAGTTTTTCTTAAAATACCCTTGGGGGTGTGAGCAAGCGGGACAAATCTTCGGCGGCTCCTTAGCAACCACCACATAACCGCAATTGAGACATATCCACCTTGTCTGTGCGCTATCCGAGGTGAACATCTCGCCGTCTCTTACCTTGTTTAGATAGCTTACGTATCTTTCCTCGTGCGCCTTCTCAACCGAAGCTATCCTGTCAAATATCTGCGCTATAGCCTCAAAGCCTTCCTCTCTCGCCTCGCTGGCGAACTGTGCGTACATGGTTGACCATTCAAAATGCTCGCCGCCCGCGGCGGTATTAAGATTGTTCTCGGTAGACGACCAGCCGCCCAAGTACTTGAACCATATCTCGGCGTGCTCCCTCACATTGTCTGCGGTCTCGGCAAAGACGCGTGATATCTCCACGAATCCGTCCTCCTTCGCCTTAGCCTCAAACCACTTGTATCTCAGGTACGCCTGAGATTCTCCCGACAGCGCCGTGTGCAGATTAGTCTCTGTTTTAGTTCCCTTCAGACTCTCCACGTCCACTCCGCCTTTTGCGTATGTTGCCATAATATACCTCCTTAAGATTGATAGGTATATTTTGCGCAACTCGAAGTAATATTATTCCTTTTCAGTTAAAAAATCCTTGGATATGATAGAATATTTTCCAATCGTTCTGTAGCTTCCCTTGGCATAGACCGAATCCCTCTCAAATCCCTCGAAGCTCATTCCCAGCCTCTCCATAAGGTGCCTTGACGGAGCGTTGCCCTCCATAAATCTCGCCTCTATCCTGTGAAGCCCAAGGACCTCAAAGCCAAACCTTATCACCTCCGATGCCGCCTCGGCGCCGTATCCAAGGTGGTGGTACGAGGGATTAAGAACGTATCCTATCTCACCCGAGTTATTGACCGTGTCTATCTTTGCGAAACCACAAGTACCTATCATTTTTCCGTTTTCTCTCACCGTTACCGCCCAATCGAAAAAGTCACCGAGGGCATATCTGCTCTCCACGTATTTCAGATATTCGGCGGTGTAAGCGGCTGACTGATGCTCCGTCCAAAGAAGAAACTCTGTCACGTCTGCCCTTGACGCGTATTCAAACATATCCTCTGCATCCTCGCGCCGCATAGCGCGCAACGTCAGCCGCTTTGTGGTCAGCGTGGGTATATCCGAAAAAATCTTGTAAAGTGTCTCCCGTTTCATAAAACCCCTCTTGTCATTCTTACTGTTTTTCATTATAATCAATCCTCGCCAGCTTTGCAACATTTTTTCGTAAATTTGTGAAAATATAAAGAAAATTCTTTATTTTTGCTAACTTGTGTGATATAATTGAGGTGTGTAAATGTTTTTGCCGATACGGCGGAGGGGTTTTATGTACTACGAACCAAAGGATATGCTTCGCGCGTCCGTCATTCCCGTGCTGCTCGGTGACTGCTCCGCGGCTCACCTGATGGCTTTTCGGATATATCACAGGTGCGGGATAATTTCATATATATGTGATGAAAAACGAAGCCTTGTCAATTACCTCAACCCCTTTTCAAGGTTTTTTCACCTTGTGTCTCTCACCGAACAGAGGACGGCGCTTGATACACTTGAATATCTCTCGTCAAACAGGGATTATCTGCCGATCATCCTCCCCTGCAACGAGTTTTTTCAGAGCTTTGTCGAGCAAAACAGGGATTTTCTCGAGACAAGATTTATCATATCCGACAAAGCTTCTTTCTTCACGCAAAAGCCTATGTCGGTATTTTGAGAAGGGAGTATCATATGAAAAATAAAAAGACTCTCGGTGTCCTCGGCGGTCTGGGGCCTATGTCAAGCGTCTATTTCTACGAGATGCTTACCTCCCACACGAACGCGGAATGTGACCAGGAGCATATAAATATACTGCTATCGTCAAGAGCCGACACCCCCGACAGAACAGATTTTATCCTTGGCAGGTCAGATAAAAACCCTCTTCCCGTAATGACCTCCGAAGTTGACAAGCTTGTGACAGCGGGCGCGGATATCATAGCCATCCCCTGCAACACTGCGCATTATTTCTACGACGGCGTGGCGAAAAACGCGAACGCGCCGATACTCAACATAATCGAGGAGACGGTCTCCTTCTGCAAGCACCTGGGACTCTCAAAGGTTGGCGTGCTCGCCACCGAGGGAACGGTACTCTCGGGCTCGTACCGCGCGGAGCTTGAAAGAAACGGCATTGAATATATGACCTGCGAGGCAGAGGACCAAAAAACCGTGTCGGACATCATCTACGGCTCGGTAAAACAGGGTAAAGAGCCTGACCTTGATGAATTTCTGCGTGTTGCCGACTGGCTTTCGGCTCACGGCTGCGAGAGGATAATCCTCGGTTGCACGGAGCTGTCGCTGATAAAGAGAAACTGCCGACTTGGCGCAAGGTTTATCGACTCGCTTGAGGTTCTAACCATTCGAGCCATAACCGAATGCGGGGCGTCGCCCCGCGGATTTGAACCCGAGCTTATGAAATTTGCCAAAGAGAAAGGACGTACAGAGAAATGCTGTTAGGACAACTTTTGAATTCTATCGAATATTCCGAGATAATAAATCCATCTGGAAAAAATATCGACACAACCGAGATAGTTTCTATCTGCTGTGATTCAAGAAAGGCGTACAACTCATCGCTTTTCGTCTGCATCTCGGGCGCGCTCTCGGACGGCCACGAGTATGCGGGTATGGCGTATCAGCGTATGTGCCGTGTTTTCGTTGCCGAGCATCCTATCAACAATCTTCCAAATGACGTCATAGTTATCGTCACCCACGACACGAGAATTGCGCTCGCAAAGCTCTCCGACGAGTTTTTCGGTCATCCCTCGAAAAAAATGAGGATAATCGGTATAACGGGCACGAAGGGAAAAACGACCTCGTCTCTGCTTATATATAACCTGCTCAACGCAAACGGTATTCCCACGGGATACATAGGCTCAAACGGCGTTTCCTTTGACGACTACCATTTCAACACCGTCAACACCACTCCCGAAAGCTACGACCTACATTATTATATGAGCAGAATGCTTGATATTGGAATAAACACCCTGGTTATGGAAGTGTCCTCACAGGCGCTGAAATATAACCGCGTCCACGGAATAGAGTTTGATACCACAGTTTTCACCAATCTCTACCCCGACCATATTGGAATGTTCGAGCATCCCGATTTTGACGATTACAAGAACTGTAAGCGTTCTCTCTTTAAGGATTACAATACAAAATTTATCGTATACAACGCAGACGACTCCAACTCAGGCGATATGGTAGAGGGTATATCCTGTGAAAAGGCAGGCGT
>JAZQWY010000083.1:0-8502 GCA_045632545.1 Eubacteriales bacterium
TAACGTTTACGTTGATAAGACGCAGACCTATCTTCTTAAGCTCTGTCTCAACGTTTGAACTTACTGCCGCGAGGAATTTGTCACGGTCTGTATTGATCTCCTCGATATCCATCGTCGCAATTATAAGACGAAGCTGACCGAATATGATATCCTTGGAAAGCTCCTGTATCTCGGAGAGCTGAAGTCCGAGGAGACGCTCAGCCGCGTTCTGCATAACTCCCGGCTCCGTGGAGATACCTACGGTAAATCTCGATGGAACATCGATACGAATGTTCTGTCTTGAGAGAGCGTTTTTAAGGTCAACCTGAATGGAAATGGGAGTCAGGTCAAGGTATGAGTAGGATTGGAACACGGGAATTACAAACTCAGCTCCACCGTGGATACACTTCGCGCTGCGATTTGTTCCATCCTTGTTCTTACCTATCGAACCGTATACTACCATTATCTTGTCTGAGGGACACTTTTTGTACCTTGAGCATATCCATGCTATAAATGATACAACCACCAAAACTATGGCACACACAAGAACAATAATCATCTTTCTTCTCCTTTTGTATTTGTATAAAATTTTTTTACTTTCTCTTAACTACGAGGTCAACCTGACCGCTGACGCCGACCACAACTATCTCAGTGCCCGTGGGTATTGCCTCTGTTTCGTCGGTAACCGCGTTTCTTTCAACAAACGCCCCTTGAAGCATCACCTGTACCTTGCCCTCGCCGCTTCTTGCGGGAGGGATAGAGAGGTACACCTTACCCGACGTACCGATAGCATTTCGGTTGTCGGTATTTCCGTCGCTTCTAAGCTTCATTACTGTTCTAAACAGGAAGGCAAGCGCGACCATCATCACAAAGCCGCTAACCACCGCAACCGAAAGCGTGATAGCAAGATGTATTTCCGCCTCCTGCATAACTACGCCTACCCAACCAAATACCACGAAGAACGCGATTATTCCGCGCAAGGTGAATATCCGCAAGCCTTCAAGTCCGGATGCGTCCACCGCTTCACTCACGCTGTCCTCACCGAACACGCCATCGGTAACATCGTCTGGAACATCGTCGGGCACGTCGCCTATATTGTCAACGTCGCCGTCATCACCTATTCCTATGAGCATCATTATCGTTTGTATCAGTAGCACAAGAGTTGCGGGAACTGCGATACAATAAAATATCTGCGACGCAATGCCAAGGCTATTCCACCATTCAATAAACATATCAATTTATCCTTTCATATAAAATTAAATCATCAGTCGAGTGTTGAGGATATCTCATTTGCCAACCCCTTAAGCCGTGAGGCTGTATGCGCGTACATCATTATCTTGAGTATCTTAACGAGCTGTCGCTTGGCATTAGCTTCTTTCTCTGTGACATCCTCGGTTGCTTTTATAGCCGCCTCGGTTATCGAACCCTCATCATTTATATTTATATTGCCGTCGGCTATCATATCCACGTAGAAATGATAAAGGTCATCGTCTCCATTAAGGTTGTCACTCGTGTCATCGATAACATCGCCAATAGTCTCTATAAGTGAGCATATACGATCTATCTGTATCTCCTCCCGAAGCATATTAATAATTATGATGCGCGCAAACTGCTCTCTTGAATAAACTCTCTTTTTGGGAGAGCTGACAAAGCCGCGCTTTACCCAATTTTGTATCATATACGGTTCAAGTCCCGTCATCACCGAGACCTGCGAGAGCGTTATTCCGCCCGTAGCGAATATTCCGTCGAACAGCATCCTTGATGCTCCCTTTTGCAGATGAAGCACCTCAATAGTCGTTCCCGGGAACGTTCTTGACATCTCGTCACCTCCATTTCTCTTTACTGTAACTTGATTATATCACACGGTCATATGATTGTCAAGAGCAATCTTATAATTTTTGAATTTTCTATAATATTAATATTTTTGATAGCTTGTTTTTGTAAAAATGAGATAAAAAATCATATCATTCAATCACTATCATAAAAAACAGGCTTCCGAGACAAATAATCTTGGAAGCCTATTTTTACACCTCAAGTATAACTATTTTAGTCGCGAAGAAGAATTTTCCAAATATGTATTTATCCGACGCGCTCTCAGTCATGGTTATGATCTTGCCGTCGTAGTAGTCAAGCCCCTCGCTCATAGCGGGACCTTTTATCTCGTTGATACATCCGTTCAGATAATACACGGGCGCGCCGTCCAGCGTCTTACCCGAATCTGTGGCATCGTTCTCGTTATAAATGTAATATACCGAGTCGGAAAGGCCGTAGGACGTAGAGAGCACCACCTTGCCGTCTGGCGTAAAGCATATCCCCTGAACCTTATCCCTTATCGAATATACTCTGTCGGGCTTTGTGAGGTCGTCATGAGAATATCGGGAAACAATAGCGTGATAAAGTCCGTCGGGCGTCTCATATGGGTGGTCGGTCACGTATTTGCCTCCGTCATGAAATTCGCCAACGTAAACGTACTTCTCATCAGCGTACGCAAAGGACGCCTCGTTATTGACCTTGATACCCTCGCCTATATCCAGCGAATCACCGTTCTTGGCGTTCAGTATGGTTTTCAGCGAAAGCACGTATAGTCTCTCACCGCTTGCAATATAGACCGTATCTCCCGCGCGGGCGATACCGCCCACGTGTCCCGTGTATTTCTCCCCGCCCTTTTGGAGCGAGACGTAATATGAATTGTCCTCGTAATCGGTTATGTAAACCCTGCTTGCACTTTTGTCCTTCATATATCCCGAAACGAGTATTCTCGCGTCCTCCTCTGCGACACATATTCCCTGACACACAAATCCGTCGCCAAGCCCCGGATTCCTACAAAGGTTAGTCTTTACCGAATAGTATTCCGAATAGATAGCGAATTTTGCGATATTAAGTCCGCCCCAAACCAAAAGAAAGAGCGCCAGAACACCCGCGAGAAATATGATTCCCACCTTCCCCGCTATCTTCAAAATCTTCTTCATAATTCCTCCAATAATATAGAAATTTCGTGCGCGAAGTAATCTCTGTTGACATTTTATCACATTTTTTCTCAAAAATCAAGCTAAATAGGGGTGTGGACGGCAAATAATTGAAATTAAATCGAAAAGCCCTTGATTTTAGAATATTTTTGTTATATAATTATAGAGTTAAAGATAATTATTCATTTGGAAAGGAACTTACCTCCTATGAACAAGATATTTATCCCCGAGGGTTATTCCCCCATACTCGACGAATATAACACTCAAAAAGCGATAGCATACATAAAGCAGACCTTCCAGCAAGAATTTGCCGACGCGCTGAATCTGAAGCGTGTCTCGGCGCCCCTGTTCGTTACCGAGGAATCGGGACTTAACGACAACCTGAACGGTTACGAGCGTCCCGTATCCTTTGACGTACCCGCTATCGGTACCGAGGCTCAGGTGGTACACTCTCTCGCTAAGTGGAAAAGACTTGCGCTTAAAAAGTACAACTTCGCCACAGGCAACGGTCTTTACACCGATATGAACGCCATCCGCCGTGACGAATCGCTGGATAATCTGCACTCGATATACGTGGACCAGTGGGATTGGGAGAAGATAATCACAAAGGAAAACAGAAATATAGAATATCTCAAGCTTATCGTGCGCTCTATCGTCAACGCGATATGCGACACCAACGACAGACTTCACGTCCGCTTTCCTCAGCTAAAAGTCGAGCTTTGCCGTGACGTTGCCTTTATCACCACGCAGGAGCTTGAGGATATGTACCCCGATATGACGGGCAGTGAACGTGAGAGCGCATTCGTCAAGGAGCACAAGACTGCGTTCATTATGCAGATAGGCGGTAAGCTCCGTTCGGGCAAGCCTCATGACGGCAGAGCGCCCGACTACGACGATTGGAGCCTTAACGGCGATATCTTCTTCTGGAACGACGTTCTCGGTAGGGGCGTTGAGATATCCTCTATGGGTATTCGCGTTGATGCCGAATCGCTTGACAGACAGCTCACACTTGCGGGCTGTAACAGCCGCCGTGAGCTTCCCTTTCACAAAATGCTCCTAAACGACGAGCTTCCGCTTACTATCGGAGGCGGTATCGGTCAGTCGAGACTTTGTATGCTTATGATGGGCTGCGCTCACATAGGCGAGGTTCAGTCCAGCATCTGGGACGCAGAAACAGTCCGCGCCTGCGAGGCAGCGGGGATAAGATTGTTATAAATATTTTTATGAGGGAGAGGAGAGCTTTTTTAAAAAAGCTCTCCTCTCCCTCTCGCTTTCACTCGTTTCAAAAAACGAAATATCGTTCTATGGTCTGACGGCTTGCCGTACAGCTTCCCTGAATCATTTCCGAGGAGCCGCCTCCTCTGCCGGAGATTGCTTCATCGATCTCCTTTGCCATAGCTCGCAGGTCTACAGACCTGCTTGCAACGATGTATTTATAGCCTCTCTCGTCGTCTCCCGCAAACACGGCGCAAATTCCTCCGCAGAGTTGCTTAGCTTCATTGACAAGATTGCGCAGATACAGCATATCGCCGTCCTCTTCAAAGAGACATATATTCTTATCGGTCGGCTCGATTCGCTCCAGCTTTAACAGCATCAGCTCCTTTTTGAGCAATGAAAGCCTTCCCTTCAGCTCGCTCATTTCCTCAAGCAGTCGCTCAACCCCTTCCGCCACCTCATCGTGCTTCGCAGATATGGCAACAGAGATGCGGCGTGTCTGCTCGTATTCCGCGCGGTAACCGTCCAAGGCATCAAATCCAGCCTTCATATAAAGACGTATGCCTCCCTTGTATTTTTCGCAACGCAAAATTTTAATCAAGCCTACCTCGCCAGTATTCTGCACATGGGGTGCGCAGCAGGCGCATTTATCAACGCCCTCAATATCAACGATACGGACGTTTTCCTTTATATCCAGCTTACTTCGGTATTCTAACAGAGCAAGCTCCTCGGCTATGGGATAATAGCCCTTTACCGCGTGACATTCAAAGACCGCGCGGTTGGCAAGCGTTTCAATCGTAAATATCTGTTCACTGTCGAGCACGCCGTCAAAGTCCGCGGTCATTTCATCGTCGCTCAGATGAAATCCAACGTTGTGAAGACCGAATTTTTGCCATATCAGCCCCGAAACGATATGCTCCCCTGTGTGATTCTGCATTTTGCGAAAACGCTCGGGATAATCGATTTCTCCGCTTATAACGGTATTCGTCTCCAATGCTCTGTCCACCGTATGATATATTACTCCCTGCTCCTCGCGCACCGCCGTAACCCGCGCCCCGCCAAGTTTTCCCGTGTCGCTGGATTGACCGCCCTCCTCGGGGAAAAAGAGCGTCTTATCAAGAATCACAGTATATCGGTCGCCGCAGGGCAAGCAGGAAACGACCTTCGCCTCAAATTGGTGGGCGGTAGAATCAATATCAAATAATCTAACCGTTTTTTGCATATCAAATACCTTTCCGAGAATCATACGTTTATTATAATACATAATCCCCACGACTTCAAGATTTTTTTGCAAAAAGTTGACAAATAAAGCATCAGGTGCTAAAATATAGAAGTAAAATCACGATTGGAAAAATATAAAATGTTATTTACAAAAGAAAAAGGATTCTATAAGCATTTCTTCTCGCTGTGGTATATCTTAGTTCTGAACAACATCATCATTCTCGGCGTAAACCTGGCAGATAACATTATGCTCGGCAACTATAGCGAAGCCGCTCTTTCGGGCGCAAACGCCTGCAATCAGCTTCAGTTCATATTTCAACAGCTGATTCTGGGCATTGGAAACACCGTAGTAATGCTTGGCAGTCAGCATTGGGGACAGCGCAACACCTCTCAAATCAAAAAGATCTCCGCGTGCGCTCTGCTTTTCGGAACAGCTGTGGCAACAGTAATATTTCTTCTGGCAACCTTTATTCCCCAACAGCTGATGATGATATTTACCGACTCGGAAACGATAAACGCCGAAGGTATGGAATATCTAAGCATCATAAAATACACCTATCCAATCTTTGCGCTCACCAATATTCTCATGCCCACCATGCGCTCGGTGGAAAGTGTGCGAATTGGCTTTTACGTTTCCCTTTCTACCCTTTTTGTCAATATCTCATTGAATTATATTCTGATATTCGGCAAGCTGGGTGCACCCGCAATGGGTGCTCGCGGCGCAGCACTGGCAACACTGATTGCACGCGCGGTAGAGCTTATTGTGGTGATCATCTACATTGTGGCAGTTGACAAAAAGCTTAATTGGCGTTTGCGGGAAGTGCGTGGCTTCGACGGGAAAATATTCAGGGTCTTTCTCGTCACCTGTCTGCCCGTTATGGTCTGTGACGGTCTCTTCGGCATATCCACCGCTTTGCAAACCTCCATTCTCGGACATATGAACGACGCGGCGATCTCGGCAAATTCGGTAGCATCTACCCTATTTCAGCTTCTGAAGGTAGCATCGGTAGGCTCTGCGGGTGCGGCAGCGGTTATTATCGGCAAGACCGTGGGCATGGGCAAAATTGAAAAAACCAAGGAATATGCCAAAACTATGCAGTTACTCTTCCTCGGCATCGGCATCCTTACAGGCATCGCGCTTTTCTTCCTGCGCGCACCTATCATTTCAGCATACAAGATAAGCGAGGAGGCCAAGGAATTGGCAAACGGATTCCTATTGGTGCTTTGCGTAACAAGCGTAGGTACCGCGTATCAAATGCCCACCAACACGGGTATTATCCGTGGAGGCGGAGATGCCAAATACGTACTCCGTATGGATATTATCAGTATTTGGTGCATCGTTCTTCCCATCTCCTACTTTGCCGCCTTTGTAATGCATTGGCCTCCTATTGCGGTCATTGCCTGTCTCAACGCCGATCAGGTTTTCAAATGTATCCCGGGAGTTATAAAATGCAACCGTTTCAATTGGATAAAAAAGCTTACGTAAGTTAAAATAAGGGGCTGTCTCAAATTTTTTGAGACAGCCCCAATAACAATTATTATAATTAATATTCCGCATTTCCTACTGTTCTCGGGTATGGGAGAACGTCTCTGATGTTAGAAATGCCCGTAAGGTACATAATGATACGCTCAAATCCGAGACCGTAGCCTGCGTGCTTAGTTCCTCCAAATCTGCGGAGATTGAGGTACCACCAATAGTCCTCTTCGTTAAGGCCGCACTCCGCCATTCTCACGGTGAGAACGTCAAGTCTCTCCTCACGCTGAGAGCCTCCGATTATCTCTCCGACACCCGGAACGAGAAGGTCCATAGCCGCCACGGTCTTGCCGTCGTCGTTCAGTCTCATATAGAACGCCTTTATCTCCTTAGGGTAGTCGATAACGAACACGGGGCACTTGAATACCTGCTCGGTGAGATATCTCTCGTGCTCGGTCTGAAGGTCTATTCCCCACTCGACGGGATACTTAAAGTCTGCGCCGCTTTTCTTAAGAAGCTCGACCGCCTCTGTGTATGTGACCTTTTTATATTCACTGTCAGCGAGTGTATTCAATCTGTCAAGCAGACCTTTTTCAACAAAGCTGTTAAAGAACTCTATCTCCTGACGGCAATTCTCAAGCACGTGACGAATGATAAACTGTATCATATCCCAAGCGAGCTGCATATTATCGTTCAGGTCAGCGAACGCTATCTCGGGCTCTATCATCCAGAACTCTGCGGCGTGTCTTGCCGTGTTGGAATTTTCGGCGCGGAAGGTCGGACCGAAGGTGTATATCTTACCGTACGCAAGCGCGTAGGTCTCGCCCTCAAGCTGTCCCGACACGGTCAGGTTTGCCGATTTCCCGAAAAAGTCCTTGGTGTAATCTATAGCTCCGTCCTCTGTTCTGGGAAGATTATCCATATCAAGCGTGGTAACTCTGAACATCTCGCCCGCACCCTCGCAGTCCGAAGCGGTAATTATCGGCGTATGGACGTAAACAAACCCTCTATCGTGGAAAAACTTATGGATAGCGTACGCCGCCTCGCTTCTGACGCGGAACGCCGCTGAGAAAAGATTAGTTCTTGGACGCAGGTAAGCCTGCTCTCTGAGAAATTCCACGGTGTGGCGCTTGGGCTGGAGAGGATATTCGGGGGTAGAAGTTCCCTCAACCGCTATCTCCGTAGCCTTTATTTCAAAGGGCTGCTTCATATTTGGAGTGAGCTCCACGATACCCTTCACGATAAGAGACGCGCCTATATTCTGATGCGCTATCTCATCGTAATTTGCCACCTTCTCGCGCTCAAAAACAACTTGAACGCTCTTGAAGCAGCTTCCGTCGTTCAGATCTATAAATCCGAACGCCTTGCTGTCGCGCAGATTTCTTACCCAACCGCCAATCGTGACCTCACGTCCGCCAAAGGCTTCGGGATTTTCATAAATTGACCTCACAAAATCTCTTTTCATTTTTATGACCGTTCCTTTTTAGATGATCCTTAGATTTACATATCGTCTCATTATAACACTATATACCTTTTTTGTCAATTACATTCAGAAAATCTTATATTTTACAGCAACGCTTTTATAATTTCCTCGGACGATTTATCCGACAGATATATCGGCGGAACGTCAAATACCGTCTTGCAACC
>JAZQWY010000084.1:0-5238 GCA_045632545.1 Eubacteriales bacterium
GACTGCGTCAAAGCTGGGCGCTCTTGTCAACGTGTCGGAATCGACAGTCGTTCGCTTCGCCATTGAGCTTGGATTTGACGGATACCCAGATTTTCAGCATTCGCTGCAGGAGATAGTCAGGGCAAAGCTGACCTCTTTTCAGCGTGTTGAGGTCACCAACGACCGTATCGGCGACGGAGATATTCTCGCAAGAGTTCTGCTCTCTGATGCCGATAAGATAAAGCACACGCTTGACGGTATCGACAGAGAGGATTTTGACGAGGCGGTGGAGAAGATAGTCTCGGCGCGGACCATATATATTATGGGGGTGCGCTCCTCGGCGGCTCTCGCGGGTTTTTTGAAATATAGCCTTAAGATGATATTTGACAACGTAAAGCTTGTCGAGACTACCTCGGGCAGTGAGATGTTTGAGGAGATAATGGGTATGGGAGCTGACGATGTTATGATAGCCATAAGTTTTCCCAGATACTCAAAGAGGATAATAAACGCAGTGGATTACGCTAAGCATATGGGTGCTGATGTTATCGCTATTACGGACAGCGTTACCTCGCCCATAGCTCAGCAGGCAAATCAGCTTCTTATAGCGCAGAGCGATATGGCGTCCTTCGTCGACTCGCTGGCGGCTCCGCTGAGTATAATCAACGCTATAATCGTGGCGGTGGCTAAAAAGAAACAGGACGAGCTTGCAATCAGACTTCGCAGGCTCGAGGAAATATGGGATGAGTACGATGTCTACGACAAAACACACGGGTAACTCACGAGGGATAGTCGTTATCGGTGGCGGTGCCGCGGGAATGATGGCGGCAATAACCGCAGCGGAGCTTGGCGCGTCTGTGACGATTATCGAGCGCAACGACCGTTGTGGACGGAAACTGCGAATTACGGGCAAGGGAAGATGTAATCTGACGAACGATTGCGCGATTGCCGAATTTATGCAGAACGTACCCACAAATCCTAAGTTTTTATACGCGGCGCTGAGCCGCTTTGACAGCTCGGACACTATGGCTTTCTTTGAGAAAGCGGGAGTTCCGCTGAAGGTCGAGAGGGGAAAGAGAGTATTTCCCGTGTCCGACAAGGCGGTCGATGTGGTTGACGCTATGGTGCGTCTGTGCCGTTCGGGCGGCGTTGAGATAATAAAGGGCAGAGTTAGCCGAATAGAGACCGTTGACGGCAAGATCTGCGGCGTTATATGTGACGGCAGGGCTATAGCCGCATCGGCAGTAATTCTTTGCACGGGCGGTAAGTCTTATCCGCTGACAGGCTCTGACGGCGACGGATACCGTCTTGCGGGAGAACTCGGACACGAGACTGTGGCTCCCATGCCTTCCCTCGTCCCGCTTACGTCAAGGGACAGAGATTGTCAGAAAATGCAGGGGCTGTCACTCAAAAACGTGGGAATGTCGGTGGTGAATACCGAGAACGGAAAGACGGTCTACGAGGATTTCGGCGAGATGATGTTCACTCATTTCGGAATGACGGGACCTATGATACTCTCGGCATCAGCGCATATAAAGGATGTTGCGTCGTGCAAATACGAGGCGTGTATAGACCTGAAGCCCGCGCTTGACGAAAAAACTCTTGACGCGCGGATACTTTCGGATTTCTCGAAGAATAATAATAAGGATTTTATGAATGCGCTTGACGCGCTTCTGCCGCAGAAAATGATAGACGTGGTGGTGGCGAGAAGCGGTATCGACGGTAGAAAGAAGGTCAACTCGATAACCCGCGAGGAAAGACGGGCGCTGGTTGACACGATAAAGCGATTCAGGGTGGCTATCTCGGGATTTCGCCCCATTGAGGAGGCTATCGTTACCAAGGGCGGAATATCGGTGAAGCAGATAAACCCCGGAACTATGGAATCAAAGCTCTGCGGAGGGCTGTATTTTGCGGGAGAGGTCATAGACGTAGATGCGTATACGGGCGGATTTAATCTGCAGATAGCTTTTTCCACGGGAGTGCTTGCGGGCGAGAACGCGGCGTATTCGGTACTTTGACATATATTTGAGCAGGTCGTTATAAAATTTGAAAGGATAGGGAGGCACAGGTTTCCCACGGTAAGGTATATGATACAGATAGCTATTGACGGACCCGGAGGCGCGGGAAAGAGCACAGTAGCCAAGGCGGTTGCCGCAAAGCTCGGTATAGTTTACGTGGATACGGGCGCGCTTTATAGAACGGTTGGATATTACGTTAAGGAAAAGGGAATAGATCCTCACGACAGAAAGGCGGTCGCCGCCTGTTTGCCCGATATAGAGATAGAGGTAAGATATGAGAACGGCGTTCAGCGCGTTTACCTCAACGGCAAGGATCTCGGGGACGCTATCCGTACGCCTCAGATGTCTATGTACGCTTCTGCTGTCTCCGCGATAGGCGAGGTTCGCGCCTTTCTGCTTGAAACGCAGAAGGATATCGCGAGAAAGAACAGTGTTATTATGGACGGAAGGGATATCGGCACAGTCATACTTCCCGATGCCGATGTGAAGATATTCATGACTGCCTCGGCAGAGTGTCGCGCGCGCCGCAGATACGACGAGCTTGCGGCAAAGGGCTTGGACGTGAGATATGAGGACGTTCTCGCCGAGATGAACGAGAGAGACAGGAACGACAGCACCAGAGATATCGCGCCTACGGCGGCGGCTCCCGACGCGATTTTGTTTGATAACTCGGGAATGACGCCCGAGCAGAGTGTTGAAGGTGTTATAGAGATAGTAAAGAGCAAGGTCAGCATATAAGGCTGGTCCTGCGGCAATACGCCACGGAGAAAGGACGGTAATTTTGAAGAAGACCGGATCGAAATTTTACAGGGCATGTTACGCGCTTTTTGCGGGTATCGTGGGAAAAATATTCAGAATAAAAGTGATAAATGCAGAGAATGAGCCGACGGAAGGCGGGTTTCTCGTCTGCGCTAACCATATCGCCGCATCTGACGCGGTAATAATGTGTTACGCCTTCCGCAAGCATCAGGTCAGGCTTATGGCGAAAAAGGAGCTGTTCAAGATACCGCTGCTGTCCTCGCTTATAAAGATGCTTGGCGCGTTTCCCGTTGACCGTTCGGGCGGGGACGTGAGCGCTATAAAGAAGGCTGTTGAGATGCTGAAGGAAGGAAATTGCGTTGGAATATTTCCGCAGGGACACAGACACCCGTCTGTAGCGCCAAGGGGAACGCCAACCAAAAACGGCGCGGCGCTCATCTGCACACACGCGGGAGCAGACCTTTTTCCGATATACATATGGAGAAAGGGAAATAAGCCTCGACTTTTCAGAAAAACATACGTTATAATGGGCAAGAGGATACCCTTTGCCGAGCTTTGCTACGAGTCGGGAGAGCAGGGTGAGTATAAGAGGATAACCGATATCGTTTTTGACCGTATCTGTACGCTTGGGGAGAAATTTTCACCCGAACAATTAAAGGAAAAGAAGAAATGAGTGTTACAATAGCAAAAAACGCGGGCTTCTGCTTTGGAGTGAAGCGGGCGACTGACAGACTTGAGAAGGCTATTGAGGAAAAGCAGGAGGGTGAGAGGATATTTACCCTTGGAAATATTATCCATAACGATATCTATAACAGAGGACTTGCTAATAAGGGCGTTCGTGTGGTGGATATCGGCGAGGTAAGTGGGATAGCCTCCACGGCTACTGAGGCTTCCCCGGTGACGGTATTCGTCAGGGCGCATGGTATCCCGAAGCAGGACGAGGCGCTTCTTTTTCGCCTTACGAAAGAAAACCCTCACTTCAGGTATGTGGACTGCACCTGTCCATTTGTGAAGAAGATACATAAGATAGCCTCGGAAAATTGCGGGGAGGACAGCTTCTTTCTGCTTTTCGGCGCGGAGGAGCACCCCGAGGTAGTGGGGATAATGAGCTACGCCGAATGCGAAAAGAAGGTCTTTTCAAATTCCGAGGAGCTTTTGAGGCTGATAGAGAACGGGGAGCTTGATTCCCTGAGCAAAAAAACTCCAATAATCGCATCTCAGACCACACAAAAGATGTCAGAATGGAAAAAAAGTGAGAAAATTTTGAAAAAACTATATACAAACGCCTTAATTTTTGATACAATATGTAGTGTTACCGAATTGAGGCAGAGTGAAGCGGAGGAACTTTCAGCTCAAAGCGATATTATGATAGTTATCGGAGGCAGAGAAAGCTCCAATACCGCAAAGCTTTATTCGATTTGTAAAAAGAACTGCGCTCAGACCGTCTGGATAGAAAGCCCGGACGAGCTGTCGGGGTGCGGTCTTAATTCGTCCGCCTACACGAAAGTAGGTATAGCGGCGGGGGCATCTACCCCGTCAGGTTTAATACAGGAGGTTTATAAAACCATGAGCGAAATTACAGAAAATTTCGAAGAACTGCTTGAGTCATCACTCAAAACCTTAAATACAGGAGATACTGTCACCGGAACCGTAACGATGGTTACTGATGCTGAAGTCCAGCTTGACCTTGGCGTGAACGTCACGGGTGTGATCAAGGCTGAACAGATCACAGACGACGCTTCTGTAAAACTCACCGATATGTTCAAAAAGGGCGACCAGATCGAGGGCTTCGTTATCCGCGTGAGTGACATCGAGGGAGTTGCCGAGCTTTCCAAGAAGCGCGTTGATTCTGACAAGAATTGGCAGAAGATCGTTGCCGCTTGTGAGGCGGGTGAGGTGCTTGAAGGAAAAGTCGTTGAGATCGTAAGAGGAGGCGTTGTCGTTCTCGTTGGCGCTAACCGCGTATTCGTTCCCGCTTCTCAGACAGGTGTTCCGAAGGACGGAGACCTTGCTACTCTTAAGGGTGAGCAGGTCAAGCTCCGTGTTATCGAGATCAAGGGTAACAGAGCTATCGGATCTGTGAAGCTTGTTGCTCGTGAGGAGCGCCGCGCTATCGAGGATGCTTTCTGGGCATCTATCGAAGAGGGCAAGGTATACACGGGTTGTGTTAAGAGCCTTACGTCCTATGGAGCGTTCGTTGACCTTGGCGGCGTTGACGGTATGGTCCACAAGAGCGAGCTCTCTTGGCGTCCTATCGCTACCCCCGCTGCAGTTGTTTCGGTAGGTCAGGAGATAACCGTATTCGTAAAGAGCTTCGACGCTGAGAAGAAGAGAATTTCTCTTGGATACAAGACAGAGGACACGAATCCTTGGTACATATTCACAGGAAAGTATTCGGTTGGCGATGTTGCGTCTGTAAAGATAGTTAATATGATGCCCTTCGGAGCTTTTGCCGAAATCGTTGACGGTGTTGACGGACTTATCC
>JAZQWY010000085.1:0-6317 GCA_045632545.1 Eubacteriales bacterium
GGGTTGATTTTTCTTGCATCTTCAAAGTATACCTCCTGTGGTTTTATATCGTATATTGCGTTGTACGCTTGGTTGGCGTGTTTATCTATTTCGCAATGCCCGATACATTCAAAACCGCCTACCGCCTCGAGTCCGCTGCGAAAGCCGCCAATCCCCGAGAACATATCAAAAAAGCGAATGCTCATATAGCATCCGCACCCTCGTTATTTGATTTTTTATCTCCTATGGCATCACCTCACATTCCACTCATCGTCATGCCCTCGGTTTCTTCCTCATCCTCCGAGAGTTCCTCATCCTCGCTTTCATCTTCGTCCTGATCGATATCCTCGTCCTCGTCAGCTTCGTCAAGCTCGCCGTCCGTTTCTTCGATATCCTCATCCTCGGTAGGATCGTCCTCGGTGATTTCTTCGTTCTCATCGTCAACGATTTCCTCGTTGTATGCGGCTTCGTCCTGTTCCTCGTCGAGTTCCTCATCGGGATTCTCGGTTGCCTTGAGTTCGGCACGCTCGGTCAGATCTCTGTCGATCTCACGCTCGATTAAGCCGATGACAAACTGTTTCTGCGAGATGTTGTTCCTCTGAAGGTAGTCCTTTACCTTCTGAAACAGATCCTCGGGTACCTGAAATGCAAGCGTTCTCATTTTTTCCATGTTGTTTTCCTCCATATTATTATTGAATTTAGGGTGCAGTTCGTTGTCAACTGCCTTTTCGATAAACTGTGCCATCGTCATGCCTTGAGATTCGATATACTCCTTGATCTCGGCATGAAGGTCGGCATCGATTTTGACGGTAATGCCTTTCTTTTCGTTACTCATCGTCGTTCTCCTTGTTTATATAATTCTTGATGGCTGTGGCGAGAAGCTCATCCACCGTAACGCCACGCTGTTCCGCTTCTCCCATGAGCTTTTCAGCAAGCGGAGACGGAATAAAGATGTCCTGTGTCATTGCTACCTCCTATAGCTCTTGCGTTATTTCTTTTTCTGCCTGTTCACCCGACACGCATAGCCCACCACCTCCTGTTATATTGATTGTCCTTGGCACGCCGGCTGTGCAACGGGTTTCCAAAAAGTTAGGCTGATTTTTCCATCTCATATCCATATACGCCACTTCTTCGGGGGTTGCCTTATAGGGCTGTGCGCTGCCGTATGAGTACGGTTGAATTCGAGCCGTTGTCATGCCTTCGTGCGTTCTTATAAAATCCTCGTATGCAACCCATCCCTTGAGTCCATTCTCGTTTCGGGGGCTACCGCTTACGAGAAATTCCACGCTTTCGCCATCGGTGTCGATGGTCACCTTGGAGAATACTAAGGCCATCGCTACATACCTCCCATCTTCATGCCGTGATTCTCGGTCATCTCTTGGTCGGCGTACATAGCGATATAATCCTCAACCTTAGAGGCGATTGCTTCAAATTCCGATTCCGTTGGAGTAAATCCAAACCATTGAGCCTTGCCGTTGTCATCCCACACATGGGGCTTTCGGTCACGGCTTGCTCCTTTCAGACCTATGACCTCGTGGAACATAACGGTATGGCTGTCCACCACTCCTTCCTTGCGGTTGATGATGGATGTCTTTAAGCCCTCATATTGACCTGACACTCTTGCCGTGACGAATTCGACCTTTGCGCGTAAATCCTCGCCAATTTTGCTTATCATTGCTTTGCCCGAGAATATGGTGTCGGCAGAGAGCAGTTCTGACTCTCCGAACATCCTTTTTAATTGGTTTTCGTAGAAAGTTCCCATGTTTTAACCTCCGAATTTTATTCCGTTAGCCTGTGCGAGATCATTCATTTCGTCCTCGGTATAAAGGAAATATTCATTTCCGCTTTGCCAATAGGACACGTAGAGGTCGCCTTCATCGATAGGGATTTCTCTCTGCTCGAAGCCTTCACCGAGACCGTCGCTATTCTGACCTGTGATGGCATCACGGAGGCGTTCGGTTTCCTCGGGAGTGAGTTCTTCCGTAAGGTAGCAATCAATTTTGCCGTAGAGCATTCCGTGCCGTTCCTCGACACCCCATTCTGCGAATACAAGCTTGCCTTTGATATCTGCGTGGTCGCTGACATAGTCTGCCATATTGATTTCCGTTGCTTGCTCTCGTGCGATTGCTTCTTCTATGGCATCGGCGTTCTCGGTCAGCACGTCGTTGCTTGTTTCATAATAATCGCCGTCGTGGTCGCTGATATTGCCCGACAGCGGACAGAAGAAGGAGAGCTTCGAGCTTGCAAGGGCTTTCAGCATTTCCTTGATATCATCGTACATTTCCTCCGTGTCGCTGTACTGCTCATATACGAGGTTAGCTTCGAGGTCATCGTGGAGTTCCTCTCTCACGCCGGATACCGATTCATCCGTAACTCGCACATCGTAGAGACTATCGTTGTCGGGAAGAATACGCAAGAGTCCGTTTCCAACGTCGCTGTCGGCGTGAAGTTGGACGGGAGCATCTTCGGCTCTCATATCCTTAACCTTCAAAGAGAAGATTGAGTTTAAGAGACCGTATTCTGTGGCTTTGTCGTAAAACTGATTGAATTCTGTTACCACATCGTAGGTTTCGTTGGCCTGCGTGGTAGGATTTTTAATCGTTAATTTCAGCATTCTTTCTCTCCTTTTACTTTATATTGAATTGCGCCGAGTCCGTATCGGCGGATTGCCATTGCGTTGCAGATAATTGCAAAATCCTTGGGATGCACAACGTCACCGTCTGCAAGGTCGCTGATCGTCATGTGCTTTGAGCCGAGTGCGAGATCCTTTGCACAGCAGAAAAGGGTATATGCTGTCGGTGTACTTTTGCCGAGCCTAATGCGGAAAAAGTGTATTTCATCCTTGCCGATATGTCGCTTGGCTGCACCCCACAGGCATCCGTCTGCGGTTAAAAGGTAAAGGGCGCACATCTTGATTTTGTTGTTGGTGTTCATACCCTTGATGGCGTACTCAAAGACCGATCTGTGTTTCTCGTTTCTGAATTGCATAGGCTTTCTTTCACACTCCTTGATGTATCCGTTAATTCGGATAATAAATTCGGGGTTGGTTACCGCTGTGAAGGTTTCCATCAGCACTCTCGGCTGTGGGATTTGTCCTTCGTGGATTCGTTGCTCCACACAGGGCGTTTTTTCGCCCGACACGCGCCTTTTCTTCTTTCTGTCGGCACATTCCTTGCATCCGCACCTTTCGGCGTTGTACTCGCTTTTTTCGCTCACAAAAACGCCGTGTCCTCTCGGACGGAAGTGGGGTGTTTTCTGCATCATCTTTTCGATCTCTCTATCGTGAGGGTTATCTGCAAAAATCATCTATTTTTCTCCTTGTTCCTGAAATGAAAAAAGCCGAGGATATTTCTATCACTCGGCTCGACTATGTGTTATTCGATTTTTAGTTTTTGGCATAAAAAAAGCACAGAGCTTTTCTTTCTCTGTGCTGTGTGTTTTGGGCGGTTTTCGTTCTCACGGGAGTTCAAATCTATTCAGTATCGGAAAATATCCCTTTTTCATCTACGAAATCGAACAAAAATTTTTCGCCCTAAAAAAGCGAAAAAGCCTTGAAAAATCAAGGCTTTTTGCGGCGATATCTTTTTTATCGCCCTTTTATGGCAGGGGCAGAAGGACTTGAACCCACGACACCCAGTTTTGGAGACTGGTGTTCTACCGACTGAACTATACCCCTATTTATTACAGCTTCACTATTATATCACAAAGTTTTCCGTTTTGCAATACCTTTTTTAATTATTTTTTGTCATTTAATGAGAAATAAAAAAATAAAATCTATTGACTTTACCCGCACAAGGTGCTATAATGTGTGGGTTCGTAAAAAGACTATACTATTTATTTCTTTTCTGGAGGCAATATATGCAGGCTTTACTCAGTTTGTCTGTGGCTCTTTTCGCGGGACTTATGCTATCCCGCTTAGCAAAACTCGTTAAACTTCCCGCCGTCACCGCGTACCTTGTCGCGGGTATCCTCGTGGGTCCGTATCTTCTGGGCGCGTTCAATGTCCCGGGACTTGGCTTTATCAGTATGGCGGACGTTCACTCATATTCAATACTTGCCGACGTGGCTCTTGGCTTTATCGCGTTTTCGATAGGAAACGAATTTCGTCTTTCTCAACTCAAAAAGACGGGAAAACAAGCCACTATTATCGGCATCTTTCAGGCGGTAGTCACCACGCTTCTCGTTGACGCGGTGCTTATCGGCGTACACCTCGCTATGCCCGATAAGCTCTCCCTTCCCGCCGCTATCGTTCTCGGCGCGGTCGCCTCAGCTACCGCACCCGCGGCTACGCTTATGGTCGTTCGTCAATACAAGGCAAAAGGGCCTCTTACCGACATTCTGCTCCCGATAGTCGCGCTTGACGACGCCGTCGGTCTTATGCTCTTTGCGGCATCCTTCGGCGTGGCAAAGGCTCTGCTCTCTGGCAGAGTGGACGTTATATCGGTTATTGTCGAGCCAATACTCGAGATAGTCCTCTCGTTGATACTCGGCGCAGTTATGGGCTTCCTCTTTACCTTCTTCGAAAAATTCTTCCATTCAAGGTCAAAAAGACTTTCGATGTCCGTTACCTTCGTATTCCTCACCGTCGCTCTCTCAATGATAAAATTCACGATAGGCGGCATACATATCGCCTTCTCCTCTCTCCTCGTTTGTATGATGCTCGGAACCGTTTTCTGCAACGTATGCGACTTTTCCGAGGAGCTTATGGACCGTGTGGACAGGTGGACAGCTCCCCTCTTTATTCTCTTCTTCGTTATCAGCGGAGCTGAGCTTGAGCTTTCGGTCTTTACCGACCTTGCTATTGTGGCGATAGGACTTATCTACATTCTTTCGCGTTCGGTAGGAAAATACGCGGGTGCTTCTCTGAGCGCGAGGGCAGTTAAATGCGACGACAAGATAGTAAAATATCTCGGTATCACCCTTCTGCCGCAGGCGGGAGTCGCCCTTGGAATGGCTATCAAGGCGGAGGCACTCGGCCCTGAAGGCGCCATAGTCGCAAACATCACCCTGTTCGCCGTTCTCGTATACGAGATAGTCGGACCTATGCTCACGAAAATATCCCTGCTTAAGGCGGGCGAGATAAAGCCTGAGGAAAAGGTCAGCGCGCGTGACACGGCAAGAAAGCATTTCGCGCATAAGTAATTTTTAGATTTATTTTCAAAACGATTACAGCCCAAGGGCGTTTTGCCCTTGGGCTGTGTGTTTTTTGTTAAATTGTTTGTACCGTTGTAAACGAATATAGATTAAACCGTCGCGCTTAAATCAATACTCGCACCGTCTTTATACCGTACGCCTTGAGAAGCTCCGCCGTCTCGCGCGTTATTCGCTCTCCACTGATGGCTATCGGTATCGCGGGGGGACAGGATACAGTCTGCGCACCGCATATCCGTCCCTCGGCAAGAGATGTCGGGATATCCTCGCATGGCGCGAATATCGCCTCTCTTATCGACATCACCGCCACCGCGGAGTGAATAAACGGTATTCTATCCCCCAATATCGCGTCTCTCGGTGATATCTCTCGGAAAGCTGATATCACGCGTTCAAAATCAACCTCTCTCGTCTCGGGCGTAGCCATAAGAACGACGTACTCTCTATCGGCAAACTCGGGCTCTATATCGTGTTTTCTCAAAATCTTGGCAAGCTCCTCTCCCGAGTATCCCGACGCCGCCGCGTTTACCGTTATCTTCAACGGTTCGGTATCTTCCACGATAAAACCTCGCGCGCTTATCTTGTCCTTAACACTGTCTATCCTATCTACACACTTCCTCAATCTCTCGGCGTATCCCTCGGAAAGATATCGGTTACATAGGTCAAGCGACTGCAATATCAGATATGACGGACTTGTCGAGGCAAAGACCGCCATCATAGCCCTCGCCGCTTCGCCGCAACGCGCGTCAGCGCTCTTTGAGATATGCAGATATGCCCCGCCCGTCAGCACGGGAAGCGTCTTGTGCGCCGAATCACAGCAGATGTCCGCGCCAAGAGCTATCGGGTGTCGCGTTGGCGAGAGAAAATTCAGGTAAGCCCCGTGGGCGTTATCTACGAGCAAAGGCAGTCCGTAGGCGTGGCAGACCTTGGCTATCCCCTCGATATCGGCGATATTTCCAAGATAGTCGGGCGAGGTGATATAGACCGCCGCAGGCAGACCGTCGCCGTTTTTTAACTTATTTTCAATCTGCTCCGCCGTTATCTGACAGGCGCAGATATGCCCCTTTTGCTCGGGATAGAGCCAATCCACGTCAATATCCAACAGTCCGCAGGCGTATATAAACGCTTTGTGGGCATTTCTCGCCGCCAACATCCGCGGCTTTTTTCCCTTCGGCTCGGAATTGAGCGCC
>JAZQWY010000086.1:0-4690 GCA_045632545.1 Eubacteriales bacterium
CAAACACAGATAGCGGCAAAGCCGGGAGAGTATCAGTCACAATGGAAAAATCAGATAAACGGCATTATAGATCGAATAATGAACCGTGAGGATTTCTCTTACGACGTCAACGGCGACGCGCTCTATCAGCAGTACAAGGAACAGTATGCGTCGCTTGGCAAGCTTGCAATGCAGGACACTATGGGTCAAGCGGCGGCTATGACAGGCGGCTACGGTAGCTCTTACGCTTCTACCGCAGGAAATCAGGCGTATCAGGCGTATCTTTCACAGCTTAACGAGGTTGTTCCCGAGCTTTACGGAATGGCTCTTGATAAGTACAACGCAGAGGGACAGGAATTGTATAATCAGTACGGTCTGCTCACCGATCAGGAAAGTCAGGATTACGGAAGGTATCAGGACAAATATAATCAGTGGGCTTCTGAGCGTGACCATCTCCAAGGCGTATATGACAGCGAGCGCGCCTTTGATTACTCGAAATACGTTGATGATCGTAACTTTGAATACGGAAAATACTCTGATGATAGAAATCTTGAGTATAGCGAGTATAGAAACGCTATAGCAGATGAGCAATGGCAGAAGGAATATGACGAGTCGGTACGACAGCATAACGAGACTCTTGCTGAGAATAAAAGACAGTTCAATGAGAGTATGGCGTTCTCAAAGCAACAGTACGAGGAAGCCAAGGCTTCGGGCGGTGGTTCAGGCAGTTCGGGCAGCTCCGGCAGTAACAATGCGGCTCTTCAACACGTGGCGTCTATGTCCTCTGCCGAGATTGTGGAGACTATGCAGGCGTATAACTACGATGAAGATAACACAGGACTCGCGGCGTTCCTTGACGACTGCGTAGCTTCGGGCAGACTTACCGAAGGACAGGCTGATGAGTACTATGCTAAGTATAGGATAGATGTGAAAAATGAGAAGAATGGCACCTCAACTGATATTTTGAAAAAAATTATAGAGGCAAAAGCTAAAGGAATGTCAGGAAATTAAAAAGGCTCTATGAATTAACGGAGGTATAAAAAATGGGCGTGGAAGAAAGATACAAGAAAAAGCAGGAAGAAAAGTCCAAGGTCCTTTATAACGGTGTCGAGAATAGATATTTGTCAAAAAATGCAGAAGCGGTAGGTCAGGAAATAGCTAACCGAGTGAATACGTGGATACAGGATAATAATAATTATTTTTCCAACGCTGAGAGCCGCTTTTCAGGTGATAACAGTACATATCGTTCTGACGCTTCCGATTGGCTGACAACTGTTACGACGCAGAGGGATAATTTTCAGAAAGAGGCTGACAGCATTAAAAGCGTGCTTGAGCAGTATAAAGACTTTTTCGATACCGATTATGTTAACTCTGTATTCGAGGCACTTGATGGTAATCTAAAGGCGCAAGAAAGTGTTATAACCGCGGCAACGCAGGACCGTGACTTTTGGTCGCAGTTTGATTCGGAAGATACCTATAACTCTTGGTATAAGGAATACACGGCGAAGCAAGCGATTAAGAGCCTTGAGGATTTTGAAGAGTATTCGCAGAAAGGCGCGAGTATAGAAAATCCTTCTTACAAAGATGCACAGGGATGGTTGCAGATTGGAGGCTGGAGACCGTTCGGTCAGGATATCGGAAATATCGTTACATTCTCTCGAGATAATATAGACGCTATCCAAAAGAAAATGATGATGGCTGACGGAAATGCGGATATAGCCGATATCCTCGGAGATTACCGTTATCAGTATATGGACGATGATGAGGTAGCAATATATAATTATTACCTCGGAAAAGGTGAAACCGAAAAAGCCGCTGAATATTTAGCCTCGCTTGATGATAAGCTTAATCAAATATGGAGTGGACATATTGCACAGAGAGTTAGCGGTAATCCGGTTAGCGAGGTCGTTTTTGCCGCTGGCGCAGGTCTTGATCAGTTTGTTTCTGGTGTTAGAAACCTTGATAACTTCTTTACAGGTGAAGAAGGTGACGCGCCTACCGTAACACAGTACGCTTCGCAACAAATTAGAGAAAACCTCGGCGGTTTTATGGGTGGCGTGTATGACATTACGCAGACTACAGCCAATATGTTGCCTTCAATTCTTGTTGGTTCTATAACAGGCGGAGTAGGCGGTGTTTTAACGATGGGCGCAGGCGTAGCAGGTAACGCATATTCGGAAATGAGATCTCTTGGTTATAATGAGTGGCAATCAAGGGGATATGCAGTGCTTACAGGCGCTGCTGAGGGGGCGTTGCAGTATGTACTCGGCGGTATTAGTCCTCTTGGAAGTGCAAGCGGAGGCGTGACAAGTAAGCTTGTTGCCAAAGCTCTTGGGCAGGTTGACAATGCGATTGCAAGAGTAGCGATACAACTTGGTGCAAATATGCTCGATGAGGGCATAGAGGAAGCAACACAAAGCATTCTCGAACCTATCTTCAAGACGATTTTGACAGGCGATAGATACGATGTTGATTGGGGAGAGGTCGCATATTCGGCTCTTCTCGGTTCTCTTTCCGCAGGCTTGCTTGAGGGCGTGCCTACCATTGCAGGAACGGCAATAAATAGTTATAAAGCAAAGGATATATACGGAGAGAGCGTACAAGATCTTGTTACTGAATCTCTTGAAATAGATCCTAATAATGCACACGCTCAGAGAATGCAGTCAAGGCTCAATGAGGGTAAGAACGTATCGGGATATCAGATCAACCGTCTCGTGGACGCAAATGAATCCGCTATGCTTTCAAACGACGTTGCTTCTATTAAGAGTGCGGCAGAAAACCGTCTTACAGAGCTTGGAGAAACAGGCAACATATCCGCTATTGCCGAGGCTCTTACAAAACAAGCTCGAGGAGAGAAGCTAACGCGAGCAGAAAAGCAGATTATCGGTAACAGTAAATTCGGTCAGAGAGTGGCAGATGAGCTTAACACCGAGAATATTAAATCGGGTAAATATCCTTCCTCTTGGGCTGAAAAAATCGGTACTGACAGAATAAACGCCGAGGAATACGGTAGACTGCTTCAGAGCTTGGAAGCAGAAACAGCTCAGTCAACTACAAATGTTACCGAGGAGACAACAAAATTAAGCGCAGAGCAAGCGGAAATAAGCACTCAGTCAACTACGGGTCAAGTAGAAGCCGAGAATGACGTTGTGACTATGGCTGATAACGCAGGTGAAGCGCAAACAACTTCTGCGTCCGAGAATGAGGTTGTAACCGAAAACGCGCCTGAGAGCGAAATTTCAGCCTCTGATGATGTTACTCTTGAAAGTGCATCAAAAGCGTACGGAGCGCAGGCAGGGGCGATGATAAGCACTTATAACGAAGGGCAGGACGTAGCAAAGTATGACGCGGCGTATCGTGCGGCTTACGATATGGGTAAGAGTGGTGTAAACCTCTCCTATGCTATGCAGAGCGAATCTACCGCATATCTTACCAAGAGTCAGCGCGAGAATGCACACGCGGCAGGTGTTGACGCTTCTAATACTGAGGCTAAGGCACAGGACGCAGATAATAAGGCAAAGGCGAACGGCAAGACAGGGCGCAGAAAGGGTGTTGTGAGAGGTCAGGACGTATCAATATCCGATCTTAAGGCGCGATTCAACGACAAGCAGGGCGTAGCTTACAAGCTCCTTTCCACCTATGCTGAGGCGACCGGCATTGATATTGTGCTATATAATTCTGCGGTGAATAGTAACGGAGAATTTCAGGGCAGTCAGGGCAAATTTAAGTGGAGCGAGGACACTATTTACATTGATATAAACGCAGGACTTGAAAACATCAATGATGTAAATAGGCTTGCAAAATACACAATGATGCGTACTTTTTCGCACGAATTTTGTCACTTTATTGAAAAATGGAATCCTATATGGTATAATGAGTTCAGAAAAGTGGTATTTGATACCCTTACAGAGCGCGGAGAAAACGTAGAGGTCCTTATTACAGCGAAGGAAAAAGCCGGACTGGATTACGACGCGGCAAGCCGTGAGGTAGTCGCTGAGGCTATGACTGATATTCTGCCTGACGCAAACTTTGTTGAAGAACTTGCAACGAAGCATAAGAACATATTCAATAAGCTTCTTGATATGCTCAAAGAGTTTGTCGCAGATCTGAAAGCATATTTCAATTCTATCGGTCACAATCCTTCGAGAGAGGCAAACGCTCTTAAGGAGCAGGTAGGCGATACCGTTAAGTACCTCGATAATATCGTCAAGCTGTTTGATAAGGTTGCCGTGGAAGCGGTTCAGAATTATCAGGCAACGGTGGCGACGGAGATTGACACTAATAATACTGACGGAGGTATTAATAATGCAGAACAACGAGCAGAAAAAGAAGACAATGACGAAAGAAGAACAGATTCGTCAGATTCAGGAAGCGATAAAAGAACACGATCGCAAGATGGAGACGGACGAGGAGTATCGGAAGGAATACGAGGAATTTCAATCGATGTTTCTGGGCTTAGGGGACGACGAGAAATAACTCAAACAGAAAATGCTTTTTCCGAAGAATCGTTTGTTACGCCTAAAGACGGTTCCGTGGAAGCACTAGAAGCAGAAAAAATTACCAATGAATATGGTATTGAATGTTATGTGGTCAAAAAGTCCGCTTGGGTTAAGAAAGCAGAAGCTGCCTCGTTAGACGGACGTATTTACATAAAAGAGGGCGTTGATGAAAAATTACGAGGTTTAATCGCAGCTCACGAAGTCACTCACGT
>JAZQWY010000087.1:0-29604 GCA_045632545.1 Eubacteriales bacterium
TATCACAACAACACCTTGGGCAACCGCTGCAGGCGCAGTTACGCATGAGGCTCTCGACGCTATCGCGGGTGAGGGTCAGGTAGCTTACGTTGAGGTTATGACGTCGGGTATAGATGCTGAGGACTGGTACGCTACAAGCGAGACAGTAAACACCTTTGCAGGTACGATATCTAACGTTAGCGCAGAGCGTGAGTATCAGGCAGTTGGATTTGTTCGTATTACGAATTCCTACGGAAACGTTATAACTGTTTATTCAGGTTCGACCACTGCAAGCCTCGCTAGCTTGGCTCAAGCTTAATTAAGGGGGTACTTGAAAATGAAAAAAACATATAACAGACCTGAGATAGAGCTTCAGGCTCTCAACGTACTCGACGTTATTACATACTCTATAGAGGGTACAAACGATAACGCTAAGGGTGATATAATCTCCGATTACGTTGGCTGATAGCTTAAATAGCTGAGAATATATTCTCGCTAAACGAATAGACCCCCGCGAGCTCGGCAAAGCCGAACCCGCGGGGGTTTTGTTATAAAACTAAAACCACACGCATTGGCGGTCATGACTTTTTATCATTTTTCTGCGAAGCAAGGGGATTTTGTGCCATAGCGTCCTCCATGCTTCGGTTGCTGACGTGGGTGTATATCTGCGTTGTGTTGAGCTGCTCGTGACCGAGGATATCCTTCAGCACGCGAACGTCCACGTTTCCTGTCTGATACATCAGCGTTGCTGCTGTATGACGAAGCTTGTGCACAGAATAATGCTTGGATTCAAGCCCTGCCATATCAAGATACTTATACACCATCCACTGCACCGTTTTTACGCTTATGCGCTGATATCTTGCGCTGAGGAAAAGCGCGCGGCAGTCCACGGCTCTGTATTTCTCGCCCATTCGTTCCTCGAGATAGCTTCCAAGCGCGTCACGGCAGGCTTCGTTAAGGTAGACTATGCGCTGCTTGTTGCCCTTTCCCGTGACGGTCAGGGAGCGAAGCTCACGGTCTATGTCGTTGATATTTATTCCCACAAGCTCGGAAACTCGCATACCGCAGTTGAGAAACAGAGTAATTATGGCATAGTCACGCGGACGTGTTTTAGATTCTTTATCGCCCTTGACCGCATCAAGCAAAAGGAGACTTTCCTCAAGCGTGAGATATTTTGGGAGTGCCTGTTTTTTCTTTGGCGACTCGATATTTATAGCGGGGTTGTCGTCAAGCATAAAGCGCTTGGTCGTGAGATATTTGAAAAAGCCCTTGACTGCCGAGAGCTTCCTCGATTTTGCTGCCGCCATATTTCCCCTCACGTTGTCTGTATACATAATGAACTCATAAATGTCCTCTGTGGTGATATTCTTTATGTAATCAAGGTCAACAACGCTTATGTCTATCTGTTCAAATTCCTCCGAGTCGGGGGATATTTTTTTGTCTCTCGCCAGAAGATAACGGAAAAACGTCCTCAGGTCGAGCATATATTCTGCCACGGTTTTCTCGGAGCAGTTCTGTATCGCGGATTTGTATGAAGCGTACTCCCGCACAAGTGGGGGAAGTGTTTCCTTTGGTATGTTGCCCGTCGTCATATCGGCTCTCCTTATCCTTACTACTATTATTATACAGCATATCGTGATAATTTAGTGGATAAAATGTAAATTTTCATTGTAATATGTTGCAAAAAAGGTTTGTTTTATATATAATATCTTTGTAATTTATATTCTTGATATAATTTGCAAAATCTTCGGAGGTCTTATGAAGGATTTTTTACATAATTATTCATATAGCGCAGTGAAGATGTTCGTCAACCAATTTGCGATATCGCTCTTCGGCGCGATGCTTTCTATGGCGACTACCGCGGCGAATAATAATACACTTGCGCTCGTGCTTGGTGTCTTGGCTGTTTTGTTCTATCTGTTTCTGCTTTATACGCTTACGTGGGAGATAGGAGCTAAGGACAGGATATCGGTGGACATAGGGAAGAAGGAATATCACCCTCATACGGGACTTGTAATCTCTGCTGTGGCAAACATTCCAAACTTTCTCATAGCGCTTGTGTACGCTATCGGCTCGCCCTTTATGCATCTCAAATGGGGCGGAAGTATGTGTGCGGTGGCAAAGTTTCTCACTATGCTGTTTGAGGGAATGTACCTTGGAATAACCACAACGGTAAGCATAGGCGGAACGCATCTTCACTCGTTCTGGTGGACGTATTTTCTTGTTACCGTACCCGCTATGGCGACCTGTTGGATAGCTTATTATTTTGGATACAAAAACAAAAAATTCACAACACTTTTTGATTATAAGAGTCCCGACAAGTCGAAAAAAGGTAAATAATAACAAATAATTCAATCAAAGCTCTGTGCATAACAGAGCTTTTTTTGACGCATACTTTATTTGTAATTCAATGAAATGAATTACCGTCTTCGGCGTGTGATTGTGTGTTGCAAAAATTATCACAGCTTGAAGATGCTTTCGGCAAACCGTATCCCGCCGACTTGCGGTTCCGAAAAATCTTTGTCGGCGGAGAACGGAGATTGAAATGCAGAACAATCAGAATCAGCAGAACAATCAGAACAATCAGTACAAGAATCAGCAGAACAACCAGAACAAGAACCAGCAGAACAATCAGAACAAGAATCAGCAGAATAGTCAGAACAGTCAGCAGAACAACAATCGCTAAATGTATCTCGGCATAGCTGATAAGAGTGCGCTAATCGGATAAGTGAATATGCGAACGGGCTGTTGGTTTCGCAACAGCCCGTAAATCTTTTTAGTGGAAATGAATTCCAAGAAGCGCGTATATAAGCGAAACTGCAACACTTCCAAACATAGTGAGCGCAAGAATGATGCAGAGGATGCGCGTCTTCAGCGAAGTAGGTCTTTTTTCCTTGTTCATTTCAATTAACCTCCGTAAAATTTCCTCAGGTATCAAATTTTAGCTGTTGCTTCATAATGTCTTTTTCGGCAAGAAGCTGTCCGGTTGCGGGTATCTTCAGCTTTTTGTAACCCTTCGCGGTATCGTAGTAGTCATCAAAATCTTTGATACACTCTGTCAGCTTTTGTCCATTTTTCAAGGTCATAAGCGTAACACCGCCCGAGGTTCTCGTGGCTTTGACGGGAATCAAGGAGGTCTTGATTATTATCGCCTTGTCCTCGGAATTTACCAGCATAATCTCAAAGGGTTCCTTTTCTTTTTCATAAAAAATTCCGCATATGGGAGAGACAGGGGAGTAAGCGTTTATAAGCTTCTTGCGGTTAGCTTTGGTCTCGTAGTTTGTGACGGGAACTCGCACGCCCTTACCGTTTTCAAATATGAACACAAAATTCTCGCCCGCTGCATAATCCTTTTGAACTCTCATAAATACAGGCTTTTCGCCCTCGTCCATACCTAATTTAGCGGGAATATATTCACCCATGACTGACGCCTTTACGCAGTCGAAATCGGCTACCTTTGCGCGATATAGCTGACATTTATCCGTGACGAATATAAGCTCTGCCAAATTGTCTGTGTCTTGGGTGATAATTATGCTGTCTCCGTCCTTGAGCTTCTGCTCGTCATTTCCGCGAAGCGACTGCAGTGTTATCTTCTTGAAGTAGCCTTCCTTTGTGAGGTAGAGACGAACGTTGTAATTCTCAACGTGGTCGTCCTCGTCGTATTCCACAACGTCATCACTGTGAATAAGCTGTGAGCGTCGCGGCTGACCGTACTTCTTCTTGATATCGGTGAGCTGAGACGCGATAAGCGCCTTTATCTTCAACTCGTCTCCAAGTATATCTTCTATCTTCGCTATCTCGCTTTGAAGTCCCTCTATCTCGTTTATTCTGTTTATGATATATTCCTTGTTAAGATTGCGGAGCTTTATCTCACAAATATATTCCGCCTGTATCTTGTCTATTCCAAACCCGTCCATAAGGTTGGGGATAACGTCCTCCTCCTTTTCGGTGTGACGGATTATCTTGATAGCCTTGTCGATATCCAGAAGTATCTTTCCAAGACCGAGCAGCAGATGAAGCTTATCCTTTTTCTTTCCGAGGTCAAACTCAAGCTCACGGCGAACGCATACGACACGGAAGCGTATCCATTCCTTTATGATGTCCACAACGCCAAGCTGTTTGGGAGATGAGTCGATAAGAATGTTGAAATTGCACTTGAAGCTGTCCTCAAGGGGAGTGAGCTTAAAGAGCTTTGCCATAAGCTTGTCTGGGTCAACACCGCGGCGCAGGTCGAGGGTGAGCTTAAATCCACTCAGGTCTATCTCGTCTCGGAAGTCGGTTATCTCCTTGAGCTTTCCTTCCTTTACGAGCTCGGTGATACGCTTCATGATTACTTCGATAGTCGTGGAGTAGGGAATCTGGATTATGTCTATGCAGTTTTCAGCCTTGTCGTAGTTATATCTTGAACGTATCTTAACAGAGCCCGAACCCGTCTCGTATATCTGGCGCATAGTCTCTCTGTCGTAGATGATAGCGCCGCCACATGGGAAATCGGGGGCTTTGATGATGTCAAGTATTTTGTCGGTGCTTACCTTGGGATTTTTGAGCACGGCGATAGTTCCGTCACATACCTCCGCGAGGTTGAACGAGCAGATAGACGACGCCATACCTACGGCAATTCCCGTGTTGGGCGTTACGAGCACGTTGGGGAAGGTGGTGGGGAGAAGGACGGGCTCCTTCATTGTGTTGTCATAGTTGTCCACCATATCCACCGCATTCTTGTCGATACCGCGGAAAAGCTCGTTGCAGAAGCTGTCAAGCTTGACTTCCGTGTATCTTGATGCGGCAAATTTCATTTCGGAGGAATACTGCTTTCCAAAGCTTCCCTTGGAGTCCACGAAGGGGTGGAGCAGGGATTCGTTTCCTCGCGTGAGACGGACCATAGTTTCATATATAGCCATATCTCCGTGGGGATTCAGCTTCATCGTCTGTCCTACCACGTTAGCGCTCTTCGTCCTATTGCCGGTGAGAAGCCCCATTTTATACATAGTGTAGAGGAGCTTTCTGTGGGCGGGCTTGAAGCCGTCTATCTCGGGAATAGCTCGGGAGATTATGACGCTCATTACGTAGGGCATATAGTTCTTCTCGATAGTGTCGGTAATTATCTGATTTTGTATCGGAGCTATTACCGCGGGCTCTGTGGGGGAGGTGCTTTTTTTGCTTTTCTTAGCCATTTATGTACCATCCTAAATTTTTTTTATAGTGTGAGCTGCAGCTCTTATCATACGGTTGTAAAGCGCAAGACCGATACCGCGCTGAGGGGGAAGGTGGGCGTAGATGATATCCGCGCCGAACTTGTCCACAGTTCTGAGTGCCGCGAAAAGCGCGCTCGCCTGAGAGTTAAGGTCATCTCTCGCGCCAATGGATATCACCATACCATCCGCAAGAACTTCCTTTTCCTCGTCGTAACAGATTATAGCGCAATTTTGCTCGGTCTGCATTCTGCAAAGATATCCAAGCACGTCCTCGTCTCTGCCGTCAAGCAGAACAAGGGGCGCTGAGGGGGCGTAGTGTCTGTATTTCATACCCGGGGATAGCGGACGCTCATTTTCGGCGAGCTTCTCAGTTACCGCAGGGGCTATGTCCACTTTATCACAAACGCAGAGCAGGGCATCGTAGGTGACAGCACCCGGGCGGAGCAGCGTGGCACTCTTTTCGTCTAGCTTGACTATGGTCGATTCAAGACCTATCTCGCAGTCTCCGCCGTCGATTATCATATCAACTCTGCCCGAAAGGTCGGATATGACGTGCTCGGCGCATGTGGGAGATGGACTTCCCGAGAGGTTAGCCGAGGGGGCTGCGATAGCGGTTCCCGAGGCGGAGATAAGAGACGCCGCTATCGGGTGTGAGGGGCATCTTATGGCCACCGTGTCAAGCCCTCCCGTCACCGAGTGGGGGATAATATCCTTCTTGGGAAGAATTACCGTAAGCGGTCCAGGCATAAAAGCCTTTGCCAGCCTGTAATACAATTCGCTCGTGTGGGCGTATTTTTCAGCATCCTCGGGAGAGGAGATGTGTATTATCAGGGGATTGTCCGAAGGTCGTCCCTTTGCCGAATATATTTTTTTCGCTGCGCTTTCGTCGGTAGCGTCAGCGCCGAGACCGTAGACTGTCTCAGTGGGGAACGCCACGAGTCCGCCCGCTTTTATGATATCTGCCGCCGCGCGTAGCTTGTCTGTTTCGGGTGAGCCGATATCGATTTTAATAACTTCAGTCGTCATTACAGTTCCTTGTCAGAATGAATTTTGCTTTAGCTTCTCAGCCGTGTCTGCCGTAAGCAGAGCGTCTATCATACCGTCTATATTGCCGTTTAGAAAGCTCTCCATTGAATGTAGCGTGAGGGATATCCTGTGGTCGGTGATACGTCCTTGGGGGTAGTTATAGGTTCTTATTCTCTCGCTTCTGTCTCCCGTGCCGACCTGACTTTTTCTGTCAGATGCTATTTTTTCGTTCTGCTCGGTCTGCTTCATATCGTATAGCTTGGCGCGGAGCATCTTCATAGCCTTGTCTTTGTTTTTGAACTGACTTCGTTCCTCCTGACATTCGATAACGATGCCCGTGGGCTTATGTGTCAGTCTCACCGCCGATTCGGTCTTATTGATATGCTGACCGCCCGCGCCGCTGGACTTGCAGGATTCTATAGTGATATCCGCGGGATTTATCTCAACCTCTATATCCTCGACCTCGGGTAGGACTGCCACCGTGGCGGTGGAAGTCTGAATCCTGCCCTGAGATTCTGTCTCGGGCACACGCTGGACGCGGTGAACGCCACTCTCAAACTTGAATCTGGAGTAAGCGCCCTCTCCTTCAACGGTGAAGGATATCTCCTTGTAGCCACCGAGCTCGGTTTCGTTTACAGTCATAATAGAGGTCTTAAAGCCCTTTGATTCGGCGTACATCGTATACATTCGGTAGAGAACGCCCGCAAAGAGCGCCGCTTCCTCGCCGCCCGCACCGCTTCGTATCTCGACGATAACGTTCTTTTCGTCGTTGGGGTCGCGGGGAAGGAGAAGTATCTTCAGCTCCTCAAGTATACGCTCAATAGCGAGCTTGGTTTCCTTAAACTCAGCCGAGGCAAGCTCCTTCAGCTCCGCGTCGGTTGATTCGTCAAGCAGAAGCTTCGCTTCCTCATTGTCGGCGCAAGCCTTTTTATATTCACGGAATTTTTCAATTACAGGGGTAAGATTTTTGTATTCTTTCATCAAAGCGGCAAACTTTTCCTGATTTGAGAATGCGTCGGGTGACGCAAGTTCAGCCTCGATACCGATATATTTTTTTTCAGCCGCCTCTAATTTATTCAGCATAATTTCCTCAACAGTACATTATCAATATTTGTAGAACGCGAGTATAGCGCGGTACGCCTCGTAGAGGTCTACCTTTGAGATGACCTCGTAGGGAGCGTGCATAGATATAACGGGCACGCCGAGGTCGATGGTGTCTATATTGTGTTTGGAGATATATTTAGCGACAGTGCCTCCGCCGCCGCAGTCAACTCGGCCAAGCTCAGCCGCCTGCCAGATGACGTTATCCTTGGCAAGGACATAACGGAGCCAGCCGATATATTCGGCGTCGGCGTCGTTTGTACCCGATTTTCCTCTCGAGCCCGTGAACTTTGTGAACACCACTCCGCAGGAGAGCATAGCGGAATTTCTCTTTTCAAATACGTCGGCGAAATTGGGGTCAAAGGCGGCGGAAACGTCTGCCGAGAGACATTTGGAGTTCGCTCTTATTACAGCTGGATTGCCGCCGAGATTTGAGGATAGCTCGTTTATGAGGTCGAGCATAAGCTCGGACTGCATACCGCCCGTACCGTCACTGCCCGTTTCTTCCTTGTCGGCAAGGATACACATCGTGGTGTGGACGCTGTCGGACATCTCAAGCAGAGCCGTGAGGGCAGGGTAAGCGCATACGCGGTCGTCGTGACCGTAAGCTCCTATCATGGAACGGTCAATACCGATATCCCTTGCCTTTGCCGCGGGAACGGCGCAAAGCTCTGCCGAGAGAAAATCGTCCTCCTTGATGCCGTACTTCTCGTTAAGAAGCTTCAGAATGTTCAGCTTAACTGAATTCTCGCCGTCCTCAAGGTAAGGCTCGCTTCCTATGAGGATATTGAGTTGTTCACCTTTTATAGCGTCGTCAAGCGGGTCCTTGCCTTGCTTGTGACCGAGGTGGGGAAGAAGGTCGTTGATATAGAATATAGGGTCGGAATCCTCCTCTCCTATGCTTATGTCGATAACAGAGCCGTCAGCCTTCGCAACAACGCCGTGAAGCGCGAGCGGGGTGGCAACCCACTGATATTTACGTATACCGCCGTAATAATGGGTCTTGAAAAAGCCCATACCGCCGTCCTCGTAAAGAGGACATTGCTTCAGGTCTATTCTCGGGGAATCTATATGAGCAGCGGTGAGCCTTATTCCGTTATTTATGCTCTCGCTTCCAACAGAGAATACAAAAAGATTTTTGCCTCTGTTGTTATAGTATTTCTTGTCGCCCTGCTTTATCGTGTCTCCCAGCTTATATTCGGTAAAGCCGTATCTCTCGGCAATAGCGATAGATGCCTTTACACACTCACGCTCGGTCTTGCCACTGTCAAGAAATTTCTTATAGTTCTCGGCATAGCTCATAGCCGCGTCGACCACAGAACTGTCAGCCAGCTGATATACGCTCTTTTTTTCGTACGCAAGTGCTTCGGATAATTTTTTGTTTTCCATAAAAGGTCTCCTTAATATTTGAGGTTTATGTATTCTCGCCATAGAGATTTTTATACATATCTATCGCGTTGTTTATCTTTTTTACGTAATTCTTAGTTTCTTTGAATGGAATATCGGTCAAGTTGCCCTTTCCGTCCGAATATTCGGAGTTTTTCAACCATTTCGCCACGTTGCCTTCGCCCGCGTTATAGGCGGCAAATGCGGTATCCCAATTGTAGTCAAACTTTTTGTAAAGATATGAGAGATAATAAGTGCCGTACCTGATGCTCACCTCGGGATCGTCAAGCTTTCTTGTGCTCAGGCGCTCGTCAAGATGCTCCTCTCCCGTGAGCCACTCAAAGGTGCTTGGCATCATCTGCATAAGACCGAGAGCCCCCGCGCTTGAGACGGCGTTCGGGTCAAAATCGCTCTCTACCTTTATAGTGGCGTATATTATGTATTTTGGTACGTCAAACTCAGTCGAGCATTCGGTGATTATTTCGTTGTATGATAGGGGGTGGGTTTTTCTCTCAATAAGGTTCCACACCTCGTTTACGGCAACGCCAAGTCCTATCGATATACAGATTATCAAAATGACTGCGATAAATCTTTTTATTTGAATATTCATAGTTTGAAATTTCCTCAAAAATGAATTAGAGTGATTTTATCTTTTTGATTATCTCTTTAGCCTTCTCGGCGAACATTTTCTCGTCCGCGTCGTTGACAAGGGTGATATGGGATACGGCGGTGTAGAAGCTGTCGTCCCTTTGTGCCGCCACGCGCTGTCTCGCTCGGTTGACTGAGATGTCATCTCTTTCCTCTATCCGCGCTATCCTCGCTTCTATAGGCGCGGTAACGGTGATAACGATGTCGCACTCTCGGTAAAAGCCCGACTCTATGAGCGTGGGGGCATCTACCGCTACTACGGTGTTGGAGTTTTGTTCAAAGCTGTCGATGATTTGCTTTATCTCCTCTATCACCAAGGGAAGAACGGTTTTGTTGAGCATGTCGAGCTTCTCAGGTGAGCTGAATACACACGCCGAGAGGGCGCTGCGGTCAAGTGAGCCGTCTTTCGCTATAACTCCGTTTCCAAACACCTCTGCTATTGCGTCAATACAGCGTGAGGGCGGCACAAGCATAGCGTGGTAAATCTCGTCGGAATCTATACACGGTATTCCCGCGTCCGCTATATACTTACAGAGAAGGGATTTTCCGGCCCCGCTTGGACCTGTTATCCCAACAATTTTTATCATAACTTATTCTCCGTTAAATTTTTTCTTCAATTTCGGATATTTTTACAGTCCTGCGCTCGGTGTCTGAAAGATAAGCCGCGTCAATTACGGACTGAACGTAAGCTCCGTCAGAAAAATCGGGCGAGGTCAAATTTCCGTCATATACCGCGCAAAGGAAATCGTACATAGACTGAACGTGACCTCTGAGCCAGGAGGAAGGAGCTTTTGGAGAGGGAAAAGCGGCGGGAGAGGGATATCTTCCCACACACTCTATGTCCCTGTATCCGCAAAGGCCGCCAAGCTCGGGGGTGGGGTCTGAGCCGTCGTAGAAGCGAAGAAAGTTTGGCTGCATAAGAGAGAATGAGAGCGAGCCGCGCTCACCGTATATTGAAAAGCTAAGGTCGTCATTCGCGCCGCAGGATATCTTGCTTACCGATATCGTACCCTTAGCTCCGCACTCCATATCGCATATCATATAAAAAGCCTCGTCGGCGTCTGTACGCCAAACGGCACCGTCAGCTCCTGTGCGCTCGGGAAAGGCTATCTGAGATACACCCGATACCGATTCAAACCTTCCGCAAAGGAAATACATAAGGTCTATACAGTGTGAGCCGAGGTCAACGAGAACGCCTCCGCCGCACACGTCGCGGCGTTGCTTCCAGCCTGCGGGCTTTGATGTATCAAGGGCGCTGTTGTGGAGATATTCGCAGGAGAAGGAAAGTATCCGTCCAAGTCTGCCCTCGGAAATTATCTCTTTGGCGCGCATTATCGGCGCGAGATGACGGTTGTTGAAAACGATATTGCAGACGGCACCCGTTTTTGCCGCGAAATCCGCTATCTCTCGCGCTTCACGGTAGTTGAGGCAAAGCGGCTTCTCGCAGTATATCGCCTTTTTAGCCGCTATCGCTTTTTTTAGTGTGCCGTAATGCATAAGGTTTGGAGTGCAGATGTCTATAACGTCTATATCGTCGCGATAGATAAGCTCATCTTCGGTTGTGGCGGCTGTCTCAAAGCCGTATTCTTCGGCAATCTCGCGAGATCTCTCCTGTGACGTGGTGCATACTCCGCAGATGGAAGCGGAGAAAGGCAGGCCTTTATAAAAATATTTGAGATTGTTTACGCAATATGAATGTACCCGTCCCATAGAGCCAAATCCCAAAAGCCCGATTTTTATCTCTTTTTTCATTTATACGCGACCTCCCGAAGCCCATTATCGGCCAAAATACAATATTTATTATATTATAACTCATTTTTATCTCTTTTTCAAGGGCTATTTCACTAAATTTGAAAATGTGATGATTTTTTACCTCAATGTGAAACTTTTCTTGAAAGACAGAGAAAAGTATGATATAATGTCTATGTAATGAGAATTTTTGAAAATACGAGGCTTGTATTATTTATGAGATACAATACGGTTTTGTTTGATGCCGACGGTACGCTCTTTGACTTTCCCAGAAGTGAGGCGGAGGCGGTGCGCGATACCTTTGAGACCTTCGGCATAACGCCGAGTGACGAGCTCGTCCGTGACTATAGTGCGATAAACGACAGTCTGTGGAAGATGCTTGAGAGGGGCGAGATAGAAAAATCGGTGTTGCTCTACCGCAGGTTTGAGCTGTTCTGCGAAAAGCACGGCTTCATATGTGACGCGAAAGAGATGGCAAAGAGCTATGTGAACAATCTCTCGGAGAAGGCGTATCTTATCGACGGAGCAGAGGAGCTTTGTAAATCGCTTCACGGTAAGGTCAGAATGTATATAGTTACTAACGGCTTTGAGTTTATCCAGAAAAAAAGATACGCGAAAAGCGGTCTTGGAAGATATTTTTCAGCTGCCTTTATCTCTGGTGTGATAGGATATGAAAAGCCTTCGCTCGAATATTTCGAGAGCGTGGCTCGTAGCATACCTGATTTTGATATTTCGAGCGCCCTCATCGTTGGGGATTCGCTGACCTCTGATATCAGGGGCGGTATCAATTATGGTATAGATACCTGTTGGTATAATCCACGCGGAAAAGCCGCGCCCGACGATATGAAGATAACCCGTATCAGTCCTGATTATGCGGATATTTACAAATTTATTGTAGGAGAGTGAGAGCAAGATGTCTGAGCTTTCTGTGATGCTGTCCTCTGAGGGAATAAGATTCAAAGAGGGTGAGGAGCTATCTCCGTATTCGAGCTTCAAAATAGGCGGAGTGGCTGATTTTATCGTGTTTCCCGATTCGGCGGAGAAGCTGATGCTTGCCATAAGGACTGCAAGGGGGCTTGGTATACCCTACGAGGTGGTCGGAAATACGTCGAACGTACTCTTTGCGGACGAAGGCTTTCGCGGTATGATAGTCATGACCAAGGGAATGTCAGAGATGTCTGTCGGAGATGACGGCGCCATCAGGTGTGGTTGCGGAGCGATGCTTCCCGTGCTGTCGCAAAGAGCTGCTGACAGAGAGCTTGCGGGACTTGAATTTGCCTGCGGTATTCCCGGGACTGTAGGCGGCGCGGTCTTTATGAACGCGGGTGCTCACGGCGGGCAGATGTCGGACATACTTAAGAGCAGCAGAGCGTACGACGCAGAGAAGGATAAGGTGGTTGACATCTCCGCGGCGGAGCACGGATTTTTATACCGCCATAGCGTATATATGGATAACCCCAAGCTTATATGTCTTGAAGCTGAGCTTTCACTTGCGAGGGGCGCGGTCGGTGAGATACGAGAGAGAATGAGAGAGTATAGCGAGAAGCGAAAAAAAACACAACCGCTGAGACTGCCAAGCGCGGGAAGCTTTTTCAAGCGATCCGAGGGATATATCGGCGCGAAGCTGATTGACGAATGCGGACTTAAGGGCTACCGTGTGGGTGGCGCGGCTGTCTCCGAGCTTCACGCGGGATTTATCGTAAATCTCGGGGGAGCTACAGCCGCTGACATACTCGCTGTGGCGGAATACGTAAGCGACAGGGTATACGCCGAGAGGGGCGTAAGACTGTCTCCCGAAGTCAGATTTATAGGAACGCCTTAAGGCGCGGAGAAAGAAATGTCATTTTCAAACGAAGTAAAAAAAGAACTGCTATCCTTGCCGATAAAGATGAACTGTTGCCGAAAGGCTCTGCTTTTCGGGCTGCTCTTTAACGCGGCACATATAGAGGGAACGAGAATGCGTGCGACTTTTGCTATGAAGGAGAGCGCGTCCTTGGCGGCGTCTCTCTTAGGCGACGTATCAGCCGAGATATCCGAGCGCACTCACGCGGGGAGAATGATATATACGTTTGATATCTCCTCAAAGCCGTTTTCCTCGTTTATCGTGAAGCTATCTCTCGGACAGACGGTAGATGAGGCGGCAAAATTCCGTTGTGATGACTGCAGGGCTTGTTTTCTCAGGGGGCTTTTGATATCCTTGGCGACTGTCAACGATCCGCATAAGGGATACCACTTAGAGATACCTGTCTCGCGGGAGAATGCAGACAGACTTTCCTCGCTTGCAGAGTTTTTTGAGGAGAGTGGATTTTCAGTGAAGCGTATGGAGAGAAAAAACACGGTATCGGTCTATTTCAAGAGCAACACCGTGATATCCGATATCCTCAGCTATGCGGGAGCGATGAAGGCGAGTTTTGAGATGGCGAATACCTATATCGAGAGGGATATACGCAATAATGAAAACAGGGCGACCAATCTTGTCGCCACTAATATATCAAAATCAGTCGAGGCTATACAAAGGCAGATAGCGGCTATAAAAGAGCTTACAAGCAAAGGAAGACTGGAAAATCTGCCCCCCGAGCTTGTGCAGACTGCGAGACTGAGGATAGAGAATGACGACGTCTCTCTCTCCGAGCTTGCCCTTATGCATGAGCCGCCTATATCAAAATCGGGACTTAATCACAGACTTGAAAAAATATGCCGCGCGGCGGAAGAAATTTCAGAATAAATGACTATATCCGCGCTATACGGCAAATAATCTAAAATAAAAATTTAGGGAGGAACAAAAATGAGCGTTGTACATCTTACATCGAAGAATTTCAGCGAGACAGTAGAAAAGGAGGGCGTAACCGCGGTGGTTGATTTCTACGCCGATTGGTGCGGTCCCTGCAAGATGTTCGCACCCGTGTTCGAGGAGCTTGCGACAGAGGTCAGCGATGCGGTATTCTGCAAGGTGAACGTTGACAATGAGGAGGAGCTGGCACAGAGATTCGGCGTCATGTCTATCCCCACGGTCATCGTGCTGAAGGACGGAAAGCAGGTGGCGCAAAACGTGGGACTTGCGGGAAAACAGAAGATACTCGCGATGATAAATTCGTAAATCTTAGGAGAAAATATGTACGATATCATAATTGTCGGCGGAGGTACCGCGGGGCTGAGCGCCGCTATCTATGCCGCGAGAGCAGGAAAGAGGACACTGCTGATAGAGAAGAACGTGTGCGGAGGGCAGATCGTAAACTCGCCCAAGGTCGAGAACTACCCCGGTATCCTTAATATCTCGGGATATGAATTTTCAGCTTCGCTATATGAACAGGCAAAGAGCTTTGGCTGTGATATGATATTTGACGAGGTGCTTGAGATAAGGGCGGCGGGACGGACGAAATACGTCAGAACGTCGCAGAGCGAATACGAGGCACAGGCGGTGATAATCGCCACGGGAGCAGTTAGCCGCAGGCTCGGACTTGAAAGAGAGGCTGAGTTTATCGGCAGAGGGGTATCCTATTGCGCGACTTGCGACGGCTCCTTCTTTAAGGGAAAGAGCGTGGCTGTGGTAGGCGGCGGAAACACGGCGCTTGATGACGCGCTCTATCTGTCAGAGCTTTGCAGTGAGGTCATACTCATACACCGAAGAGACGAGTTCAGAGGAAATCCGATGACTGTTGAGAAGCTTCGCAGGAAGGATAACGTGAGGATAATGACGGGATATGTCGTTACCGCGCTGAACGGCGACGGAAGGCTATCCTCGGTGGAGATCGCGCCAACTGTGGGAAACGGAAACAACGTTAAAACGCTTGATGTAAGCGGTATATTTATCGCTATCGGAACGGTTCCTGACACTAAGAATTTTTCCGAGCTTGTAGCATCGGATGAAAGCGGATATTTTAAGTCGGACGAAAGCTGTACTACGAATATTCAAGGCGTTTTTGTGGCAGGAGACTGCCGCGCTAAGGAGATACGTCAGCTTGCGACGGCGGCGTCTGACGGCGTTGTGGCGGCACTGGCTGCCGTGTCATATTTGACTGAATGATAACAGCCGCGTCCACAGGTGGGCGCGGCTATCGTCATATTGAATGAATTTTATCTTTAACTGTTTACAATCGTGCCTTTTTGTGGTAAAATCAAGGAAATAAAAAACAGAGGAGAGACTATGTTTGCGGTTATAGTTTTGGCGGCGGTGTTGGCAATATTGCTTATGCCATATATAAAAAGAGCGTGGGAGAGGGGAAGCTTTATCCGTTCTCTTCGTAAAGTATGCGCCCTGAAAAAATATAAGCTTGAGATAGCCAATCCCTTTTCTGCGTACTTCAAAAATTTCTCCGATACATACGACGTCACTGTTGATACTGGCAGAGTGCTGTACGCCGTTAAGTTCTGGAATGAATATTACAAAAATTCCAATCTCGTTTTTAGCAAGACACGCAAGGTGATGCGGAGAAATAAAAGCCCCGAAGTGTTTGGAAAGGGAGAAAAAATGACGCACAGGATATCAGAAAAATATCTTGGAAGACTGCCCGAGCTTGCGGGAGTCGAGCGTGAGAACAGAAAGACCGTCAGTTTCTTTTTGATAAATATGAGGCACACCTCGGTGTGGCGGTTTGACGGAAAAGAAGCGGTAAAGCTGAACGTGGGAGATAAGATATATGATATGACCGTCATATCCCACAAAATTTTTCTGGATAACATTGGCAGATAAAAGGGGATATGGCTGTGTTTATCAACATATTGCGAAAAACATGTGCAAATTTTTGATATTTTGTTCTTTGTGTTGACATTGTCGAAAAATTGTGATATAATATCCTACGTTGAAGCTTTGTGTTCGGTCACGCATCGAACGGACTCAAAATGGCATCAAGTGGCTGTTATTCATTGATTCAGACTGCAAACAATTTTGAAAGGAATAGAAAAATGAAGGTCGTTATTTTAGCAGGTGGATTCGGAACAAGAATCACGGAGGAGTCCCATCTCAAGCCGAAGCCTATGATTGAAATCGGCGGAATGCCCATACTTTGGCATATTATGAAAAGCTATTCTTCTTACGGGTATAATGAATTTATTATTTGTTGCGGATATAAGCAGCACGTCATAAAGGATTTCTTCAACGAGTATTTTATTCATAACTCGGATATTACTTTTGATTTCACGAGCAATACAAACAGAATGAAGGTCCATAAGAACTTCTCTGAGCAGTGGAAGGTCACCGTGGTAGATACGGGGCTTAACACTATGACGGGCGGAAGAATAAAGAGGATCAAGCAGTATGTCGGCAACGAGCCCTTTATGCTCACTTACGGCGACGGTGTGTGCGACATAGATATAAATAAGCTTGAGGAGTTCCATTATTCACATGGAAAACTGGCGACTATGACGGTAGTCAACGCAGGTCAGCGCTTCGGCGTTATAAAGATGGATAAGAGTGGAAATATCACGTCCTTCAGAGAGAAGAAGAACGTGGACGGTATACCGATAAACGGTGGATATATGGTTCTCGACCCCAAGGTATTGGATTATATCGAGGGTGATGAGACCGTATTTGAGAATGACCCCTTGGAGCATCTTGTTGCGGACGGTCAGCTTGTGGCGTATAAGCACGACGGCTTCTGGCAGTGTATGGATACGCTCAGAGATAAGGAAAATCTTGAAAAAATGTGGAGCCGCGGCGAAGCTCCTTGGAAAAAGTGGGACTAAGATATGTTTGATTTGAGTTTTTATTCGGGCAAAAAGGTTCTTGTGACGGGGCATACGGGCTTTAAGGGCTCGTGGATGTGCCATGTGCTTAAGAGCGTAGGCGCTGACGTTGCGGGATTTTCGCTTGAACCGCCCACGAATCCCTCGCTTTTTGAGATAGCGAGTGTCGCGGACGGAATGAAGTCGTATATCGGTGATATACGCGATTTTGACGCGCTGAAATCTTGCTTTGACGAGGTAAAGCCCGAGATAGTTCTGCACCTTGCGGCTCAGCCTATAGTAAGGGACAGCTATAAAGACCCTAAATATACCTATGAGACCAACGTTATGGGAACTGTCAATCTGCTTGAGTGCGTAAGACTTTCCGACAGCGTGAAGTCGGTGGTCAACGTGACGACCGATAAGGTCTATAAGAATAACGAGTGGGAGTGGGGATATAGAGAGAATGAGCCGCTTGACGGCTTTGATCCTTATTCTAACAGTAAATCCTGCTCTGAGCTTGTAACACATTGTTACAAAAATTCCTTCTTTACGGACGGCAAAGTTGCGGTGTCCACGGCGCGGGCGGGAAATGTTATCGGAGGCGGCGATTATGCTAACGACAGAATAATTCCCGACTGCATCAGGGCGGCTCTCGATAAGAGAGATATAATCGTCCGTAACCCCCATTCCACAAGACCGTACCAGCACGTTCTTGAGCCTGTTATGGCGTACCTTATGCTTGCGGCAAAGCAGTATGAGGATATCACACTTGCGGATTACTATAACGTAGGTCCCGATGAAGTTGATTGCTTCAAGACGGGCAACCTCGTTGACCTGTTCTGCAGAACGTGGGGCGAGGGAACTAAGTGGATAGACCGTTTTGACGGCGGTCCTCACGAGGCGAATTTCCTCAAGCTCGACTGCTCGAAGCTGAAGACCGCGTTCGGCTGGACTCCTTGTTGGAATCTTGGCGACGCTGTTAAGTATACCGTTCAGTGGGCGAAGTGTCTTCGAGACGGCGGGGATATCGGCAAATGTATGGACGAGCAGATGAACTCATTTATACAGTCGGCTAAGTGGATGGTAAAATAATAAGCAAAGCATAGAATCAGCGACAGTATCCCTGGCGCTGTTTCTGCGTGTATGAACAAAACCAAAAGCTATGGTATTTTGCTTGAAATTACGAGGTTTTATATGAAAGCAGTTATTACGGGAGCTACGGGCGCTGTTGGAATGGCGCTTATCTCAGAGCTTACGAAAAATAATATTGAGGTGCTTGTTTTCTGTCGCCCGAACTCGAACAGAAATTCGAGGATAAAGGAGGGCGGACTTGTCCGTGTCGTTGAATGCGGACTTGAGGGGCTTAGGGATTACACCCCCGCGCCCGATGAAAAGTATGATTATTTCTTCCACTTTGCGTGGGCGGGAACTACGGGTCAGGCGAGAAACGATATGCCTCTCCAGAATAAGAATGTGGAGTATACGCTTGACGCCGTAAATCTGGCGCACAGATTCGGTTGCAACGTATTTATCGGCGCAGGCTCTCAGGCTGAGTACGGCAGAGTCTGCGGAAGGCTTTCGGATAAGACACCCACGAATCCCGAGAACGGATACGGCATCGCGAAGCTCTGCGCCGGAAGCATGAGCCGCATTATGTGCGCGTCTCTCGGTATAAGACACATATGGGTGAGAATACTCAGTGTTTACGGGCCGTATGATAACGAAGTGTCAATGGTGGTCTCCACTCTGCGTAAGATTATACGCGGGGAAGAGCCCGAGCTCACACTCGGTGAGCAGATATGGGATTATATGTATTCCGAGGACGCGGCGCGAGCTTTGCTTGCGGTGGCGCAGAGAGGACACAGCGGGGATATATACTGTCTTGGAAGCGGAGAGCCCACGAAGCTCAGAGAATATATCGAGAAGATGAGAGACACGGCAAACCCCGAATGTAAGCTCGGTTTTGGAAAGCGTCCTTACGCGGAAAATCAAGTGATGTATCTTTGCGCTGATATTGATAAGCTCAAAGAGGATACAGGGTTTACGCCCGCCTACAGCTTTGATGAGGGAATCGCAAAGACTGTCGAGTGGGTAAGAGCCGATATGGCAAAACAAGATTAAGAAAGGAAAATATCAACGATGAAGAAAAAGCTCAGCATTATGGTTCCTTGCTATAACGAGGAAGAAAACGTCGTTCCTATGAGCGAGGCGCTTGTCAAGCAGCTTGACGCTATGCCCGAATACGATTATGAGATACTGTTTATAGATAACTGCTCCACAGATTCCACACGCGAGCTACTCCGTGGTATCTGCGCGGGTAATAAGAAGATAAAGGCTATCTTCAACACAAGAAACTTCGGTCAGTTCAACTCCCCCTACCATGCTATCTGTCAGACGACGGGAGATTGCACCATAACTGTTTGTTGTGATTTTCAGGACCCCGTTGAGATGATACCCAAGTTCGTTGAGGAATGGGAGAAGGGGTATAAGATAGTTTGCGGTGTTAAGACGTCCAGCAAAGAGAATAAGCTGATGTATCTGCTTCGCAGTATCTACTACAAGATGATAAAGAAGATGTCGAGAGCTGAGCAGATAGAGCATTTTACGGGCTTCGGTCTTTACGATAGGAGCTTTGTCGACGTTCTCAGACAGCTTGACGATCCAATACCGTTTATCAGAGGAATAGTCGGCGAGCTCGGACCTAAGTTCAAAACTATCGAATATGAGCAGCCGCAGAGAAGGGCGGGTAAAACGAGCAATAATTTCTATAGCCTTTACGATGCCGCTATGCTTTCCTTTACGTCCTATACTAAGATAGGACCGAGACTTGCGGTGTTTGGCGGAGCGTTTATGTCGGGGGCAAGTGTACTTGCGGCTATTGTCTGCCTTATACTCAAGCTGATAGACCCATACACCTTCTTCACAACGGGAACTGCCGCGATAATTCTTACTATACTCTTTGTCGCAGGCTTGCAGTTGTTTTTCATAGGATTCCTTGGGGAATACATAATGAGTATAAACACAAGAGCTATGAAGCGTCCGCTTGTTATAGAGGAAGAAAGACTTAATTTTGAGGAATAAGATAAACTGAATATAAAATACGGGAGGTACTTGATATGTCGGATTTTGTTCATCTTCACTTGCATAGTGAATACAGTCTGCTTGACGGAGCCTGCCGTATTTTTGATATACCCAAAAGGGCGGCAGAGTGCGGTCATAAGGCGGTGGCGTTAACCGACCACGGAGTTATGTACGGTGCAGTCGCCTTTTTCGAAGCCTGTAAAAAAGAGGGAATAAAGCCTATAATCGGTTGTGAGGTCTACGTTTCCCCAACGACGAGATTTGATAAAACACAGGCCGCTGGAAAGCCGCACCACCTTGTTTTGCTCTGTAAAAACGAGACGGGATATAAGAATTTGATATATCTTGTTTCAAAGGGATACACCGAGGGCTTTTACTCAAAGCCTAGAATAGATATTGAGCTCCTAAAGGAGCATTCAGATGGACTTATCGCGCTCTCAGCCTGTCTTGCGGGAGCTATCCCATCACAGCTTATAGCGGGAGATTGGGAAGGCGCGGTGAGGACGGCGAGAGAGCTGTCCGAGATATTCGGCAAGGATAATTTCTATATAGAACTGCAGAACCACGGACTTGCCGAGCAGATACAGATACTTGAAAGCCTTGTGAAGTTGGCACAGGAGTGCGGACTGCCTATGGTAGCCACAAACGACTGCCATTACCTTCGCAGAGGTGATGCTCAGACACAGGCGGTCCTTATGTGTATCCAGACAAATAAGGTCATAACCGAGGGTAGACCGATAGGCTTTGAGACAGATGAGTTTTATTATAAGAGCACCGATGAAATGGAGCAGATATTCGGTAAATACGAGGGGGCGATAGAGAACACGGTCAAGATAGCCGATATGTGCGAATTTGAGTTCTCATTTGATATTCCTAAGCTCCCAACCTTCAAAACGCCAAACGGCGAGAATGCGGCTGATTACCTCAGAGAGCTTGTTTACCGCGGATTTGAAAATAAGATATCATCGGGCGAGGTGTCCTTTAAGAGATATTCACGCGACGAGTATCAGATAAGGCTTGAATATGAGCTGTCGGTCATAGAGAATATGGGATTTTCCGATTATTTTCTGATAGTTCAGGACTATGTCAATTTCGCTCGCTCACAGGGCATACCCGTGGGACCGGGGAGGGGCTCGGGCGCGGGAAGCCTTGTGGCTTATATGGTGGGAATAACCGATGTGGATTCTCTTGAGTTTGACCTGCTTTTCGAGAGATTTTTGAACCCCGAGCGCGTCAGTATGCCCGATATCGACGTTGACTTCTGTTACAATCGGCGCGAGGAAGTCATCGCTTATATGTATGAAAAATACGGAGCTGACCGTGTGTCACAAATAGTCGCTTTCGGAACACTTGCCGCGAGGGCGGCGGTGAGAGACGTGGGAAGGGCACTTGGAATGTCCTACGCCGACGTTGACGTGGTGGCTAAGGCGATACCGAGAGAGCTTGGAATCACACTTGCGGACGCTATGAAGCTACCCGAAATGAAAGAGCTTTACGAATCGTCAGAGCAAGTGAAGCTTCTGCTTGACACCGCGAGCGCGGTGGAGGGAATGCCGAGAAATATCACAGTACACGCAGCGGGGCTTGTGGTCACAGATCAGCCGATATCCGACAGTGTGCCACTATCACTGAGCAACGGCACGGTGGTCACGCAGTTCGATATGGATATCATAGGTAAGCTGGGCTTGCTCAAATTTGATTTTCTCGGGCTCAGATATCTTACGATAATTGACGACGCCTGCAAGTCGATAAGCCGCAGAGTTCCCGATTTTGATATAATCCGCGCGCCGATAGATGACGCCGAAACCTATCGTCTGATATCATCGGGTAATACGCTTGGAGTATTTCAACTTGAATCTGCGGGAATGAGACAGGTTCTTACCGAGCTTAGACCCGACAGATTCGATGATATAGTGGCGGCGATAGCTCTGTACCGTCCTGGGCCGATGGATTCAATACCAAAGTATATCGAGTCGCGACACAATCCCGATAAGACCGAGTATTTTATTCCTGAGCTGAAGCCGATATTATCCTCAACCTATGGGTGTACCGTCTATCAGGAGCAGGTGATGAGTATATTCCGCCAGATAGCGGGATATTCCTACGGTCACGCGGATATAGTACGCAGAGCTATGGCAAAGAAAAAAGCCGACGTTCTGGAGGCGGAACGCGCGGGCTTTGTGGAGGGTGCTTCAAAGAACGGCATATCTAAGGAAAAGGCAGAGAAGCTCTTCGAGGATATGACCTCTTTCGCTAACTATGCTTTCAATAAATCTCACGCCGCTGCGTATGCCATAATATCCTTCAGAACTGCGTATCTCAAGGCACACTATCCTTGTGAATATATGGCAGCGCTGATGACATCGGTGCTTGGAAATCTGCCGAAGCTCGCCGAGTATATCTCGGAGTGCTCAAAATATGGAATATCGGTGCTCTCGCCCGACGTTAACCGAAGCGAAATGTATTTTACGCCGAGTGGCGGGAATATCCTATTCGGGCTTCTCGCGCTTAAGAGCATCGGCAAACAGTTTATCGAGAATATAATCGCAGAGCGTGAAAGGGAAGCCTTTAACGGATTTGAGGATTTCGTCAGCCGAATGTCAGAATACGACCTTAATAAAAGAATGGTCGAGGCGCTGATAAAGGCGGGCTCGTTTGACAGCCTCGGCGTGACGAGAAGCAGTTTGCTGTCCTGCTACGAGAAGCTGATAGATACCGCTATGGAAAAAAAGCGGAATAATATATCAGGTCAGCTTGATATATTTTCTATGGCGAGTGATGATGCTCCAATTGATTCCTTTGAGTTTCCTAATATTCCCGAATTTTCACTCCGTGAGAAACTTATGCTCGAGAAGGAATGCTCGGGTATGTACTTCTCGGGACATATGCTTGACAGCTATTCGGAGAATATCGAGGCGTTGAAGGTAAGGTCTTTGGCAGAGATATCCGATATGGAGAATATATCCGACAGACTTCCCGTGAAGCTCGCCGTAATGATAAACTCGGTGAATATAAAGACTACGCGCAAGGACGAGAGAATGGCGTTCATATCTGTCGAGGACAGATACGGCGAGGCAGAATGTATAGCCTTTGCCGCACAGTATTCTAAGTTTTCACACCTTCTCAGAGTGGATAACGCGGTCTATATCTTCGGTCATATAGCGCTCCGCGAGGACGAAGCGCCTAGAATAATAATCTCCGAGGTTCGTGAGCTTGTTGAAAATTCCGAATATAAAAAGCTCCACCACGATAATAACGCACATAAGCCGAAAGAGGAGAGCCAAGCGATGAGGACTGAGAACTTTTCGGGCGTACCTACCAAAATATTCCTCAGGGTGCCTGATATGAAGTGCGAGAAGTACCTCAAAGCCTACAATCTCGTTACCATATTTGATGGCGGCGTGGCGGTCTTTTTCTACGATAGCTCGTCCTCAAAATATATTTCAACGAATATGGGCGTTGACGCCTCGACATACCTTGTGGGTGAGCTGAAGCGTTTGCTCGGTGATGAAAACGTAGCGCTCAGATAGTCAGCTTGAATAGTCCTCTATAAGCGAGTTGAGCTGTTTTTCAGAAGTTATTTTAATACCCTCCTTGAGCAGTCTTCGGTCTGTTTCGGGGAGGGTTTTTGTGTATACGTCGATTGTTCTTATAAGCTGACCGTCCTCGGTGAATATTCCTATTCTTTCCTCGTATTCCCGAACTATCCATACGCGGCTGCCCGCAGTCGTGGCGTCAGTCTCGGGTGGGGCTGTGTCGGTTCCCACGCAGACGTATACATAATCGGTTTCAATAACCGTCTGTGTGATTATCTTGGCGGGCTTTGATAGCTTTGATACGAGGACTGTTATGCCGATAAGCGCGGCAAGTAAAAGGACGGCGGAATATGTTCCGAGAAGGGTGAGCAGAGTTCTGCTTTTTTTCATAATTTAGCCTCCAAAGACAAAATACATTACGTGAATATTATCGCCGCCGCGGTGTTTAGATATTCGCTTTTCGCGCAATAATATAGTAATAAATAAAATAACGGAAGGTCATATATGAAAAAAAAGGAAGGTTCAAAAAGGGCGAAGCGCGTATTCGCCGCGTTTGCGAGGATACTTACCGTGCTTCTTTTGGTAATAACCGTCACATCGACCGTGGTAGGACTTGTCTTTGCTATCTATATAGACAGAAACATCGAAAAGAGTGTGGACGAGAGCCTGTTCTCTGCGGTGGGAGGAGGGGCGGCAACAAAGCTATATTATTACGAATTTACAGACAGGGAGAACCGAGTTGGGGAGGCGATAGAGCTTACCGAGGAGGAGATATACGGCGGATATCGTTGCGAATACGTGGAATATGAAAGGATACCACAAAGCCTTGTGAACGCATTTGTCAGTATCGAGGACAAACGGTTTTACAAGCACTCGGGGGTGGATTGGATAAGGACGCTATCGGCAGGACTTAACTATTTTCTCAAGTTCAGCGATAGCTACGGGGGATCTACGATAACTCAACAGCTTATCAAAAACGTGACGCAAAACGACGATTATTCGTTCCAGAGAAAAATTCAGGAGATACTCTGGGCGCTCGACCTTGAAACGAAAATGGGGAAGGACGAGATACTCGGAATGTATATGAATATAATAAATCTTTCTCAGGGGTGCTACGGCGTTGGGGCAGCGTCAAAATACTACTTCTCAAAGGACGTAAGCGAGCTTACCCTCTGCGAGTGCGCCTGTATCGCGGCTATTACCAACAGTCCGTCCTATTATGACCCGATAAGGAATCCTGAAAATAATACCTACCGCCGAAATCTGATACTGCACGCTATGTACGAGCAGGGGTATATTTCCGAGGCGGAATTCAAGGAGAATTATGATAGGGAAGTAACGCTGAACGTCAGCGGAGCTTCGGACGTCGATCGGGTTAACTCGTGGTATGCCGATATGGTTATTGAGGACGTTATCGAAGACCTTATGGAAAAGCAGGGATACAGTAGACAGATGGCAAATCTTATGATATACACTGGCGGTCTTAAGATATATACCGCAATGGATATCAAGGTACAGCAAAAGCTTGAAGAATATTATGCCGATACCGCGAATTTTTATGGGAATATCGATGGTGAAAAGCCGCAATCATCGATGATAGTCATAGACCCGAGAACGGGAGACATCCTCGGCGTGGCGGGGGCAATCGGGAAAAAAACGGCGAACAGAGTTCAGAATTTCGCAACGCAAACGCTTCGCCCCGCGGGGTCTGTGGTGAAGCCGCTTTCGGTCTACGCACCCGCCCTTGAGGAGGGAATTATTACTTGGTCGAGCGTGTACGACGATGTTCCCGTGAATTTCGGAAATTATAACACCGACCCCAACAGAGGTGAGCTTATAGAGCCAAAGCCGTGGCCAAAAAACTCCAACGGAATATACAGAGGACTGACTAATGTCAACTACGCCGTAGAGCATTCCACCAATACCGTCGTGGTCAAGGTGCTGGAGGACCTAGGGCTTGACCGTTCATTCAACGTCCTTAAAAATAAGCTCCATATGGATAGCCTTATCCTTGAAGGACAGAACACATACGGAGGCGTAATAACCGACAGAGACTATGCGGCGCTGGCTCTCGGTCAGTTCAATTACGGGGTTACGGTGAGAGAGATAACCGCCGCATATTCCGCCCTTGCCAATAACGGAATTTACAATACCCCGAGGTCGTATCTCAAGGTTACCGACATCAGAGGAAACGAGATACTGAGCAACGCCTATAGGGGAGAGATAGTTTTCAGCGAGGAGACGGCATCTCTTATGACTATGATGCTGGAAAACGTGGTGGAGAGAGGTACCGCCACCGCCATAACTCTTGACGATGCGGTAGACTGCGCGGGTAAGACGGGAACGACACAGAACAATTTTGACAGGTGGTATATCGGCTACACACCCTACTATATTTGCGGAACTTGGTACGGCTATGAATATCCAAAAGCCATAACCGACCTATCCTCCAATCCCTGTATAAAATTCTGGGATGAGGTTATGTCTGAGCTTCACGAGGAATATATAGCTACTGATAAAAATGGCGGAGAGAGCCTGATACGATTTGCAACAAATCCAAATATCGTCGAGGCTGAATATTGCGCCGATTCGGGAATGCTTATGACAGAGGCGTGTAAAAACGACCCTCGAGGAGATAGGGCGGAGACAGGATATTTCAAGCGGGGAACTGAGCCTTCATCATTTTGTACCTGTCATGTTTCGGTCGCTTATGATACCGTTCACGGCGGTGTGGCAAGTGAGGATTGTCCCGAGGAGAATATAAAAAACGTTGGACTTATTAACGTTACCAGAGTATTCCCAAAGCAGATATACGTCACTGACGCCGAGTATGTCTGGCGGGATATCGGTAGGGATATACTGCCCTCGACCTCTCCAAACCTTCCTTTTTTTGCAAATCTTCTGGGTGAGGACGAATATAGCGGAATAAGTCGTGCCGACACACAGTATAACCGCTATTGCCGAGCACACTTTAACTACTATAATTGGCAAAAAAGAAAGGAGGAGAAAATCTCCTCACCTTGATAAATCGAATAATCAATATCTGCCTATTCCTTTTCGTTTAATGTTTTTGGAAGATAGGGGTGTGTGGAAAGAGACCATTTTTCATAAAAAGGCCTCTTTCCACACAAAACTCACAAACTATCTATATATCTACAAGCGGCGAGAGCTGCAACAGCACCGTCAGCGGCTGCGGTAGTCACCTGTCTTATCGCCTTCGTGCGGCAGTCACCCGCAACGAATACCCCGGGAGTATCTGTTAGACAGTCCTCGGACGCTTTGATGTAGCCGTAATCGTTAAGAGCGACTACGTTGGTAAAGTTCCCGTTCTCGGGAACCTGACCGATAGCGACGAAAATACCGTCCAGCTTTATCTGTCTTTCTTCGTCGCTTTTTGTGTTTCGTATCTTGATAGCCTCAAGCCTTTCGTTGCCGATAAGCTCTGTCACTACCGAATCGAATATGAACTCCACGTTGTCTCGTTCAGAGAGCTTAGCTACGAGACGTCCCTCGCCGGTCATTGTTGATAGGTTCTGGATAACGTATACCTTCGTGCAGTATTCGCTGAGCATTACAGCCTCTTGAAGTGCGGTATTTCCACCGCCGATAACGGCAACGTCGCATCCGTTATAGAAAGCGCCGTCACAGACCGCGCAGTATGATACGCCCTCGCCCGTAAGCTCAGTCTCGCGGTCAAGTCCGAGATGGCGGTGCTTAGAGCCCGCAGCGATAATTACGGTCTTTCCGTCAAACGCGCCGCCGTCTGTGATAACGGTGTGATATCCGTCCTTTTTCTCAATCTTGGTCGCCGTTGCAAGTTCAATACTCGCGCCGTGGGCTATGACCTGATCGAGCATCTTCTCGGCAAACTCATTTCCGCTTATCTGCATGACCGAGGGGTAGTTTTCAATCTTTGGAGAGAATGTTATTTGACCGCCGAAGGTCTCCTTTTCAAGAACGAGTACGCTCTTGTCGGCTCTGAGAGCATAGAGCGCCGCCGTAAGTCCCGCGGGACCCGCGCCAATAATTACAATATCGTACATTTTTTATATTCCTTCTTATAGATGTAATTGGGGGAAGGAGAGATTTTCTCCTTCCCCCTAAGATTATAGATGTTAAATTACGCTTCCTCAGCGAACTTGCGGATATTGGATACGTTGACTATCTTATCAACACATTCTCCGTTTACTACTACGAGCGTGGGCGCCTGCTTGATACCGTAAGCGTTTGCCATATCGGGATTTTCCTCGGCGAGGATCTTGTCGTAAACGATTCCTGCATCGTCAAGGAATTTAGCTGCCATTTTGCAATTTGGGCAGGTCTTTGTAGCAAATAGAAGGAGCTTACCCTCAGAGGTATTCGGCTTTACATCAGCCGCAGCCTTATTTGTAGCCACAGCATCGGGAGCCGAGTGCATATCGTAGCCGTGCTTGTTCATAGATGCGCCGATATCATAGAGCTTACGAGATTTGTATTCCTGAGCCTTACCGTCGTTCCAGTTCTGAACAGGTCTGTAGTAACCTGTTATGCGGCTGTATACCTCGGTTTTCTCTCCGCAGTGAGGACAAGCGAATGCTTCACCTGCGATGTAGCCGTGCGTTTTACATACAGAATACGTGGGCGAGAGTGTGTAGTAGGGAAGCTTATAGTTCTCGGCGATCTTTCTGACAAGATTTGCCGCCGACTGCCAGCTTGGAAGCTTCTCGCCGAGGAATGCGTGGAATACCGTACCCGAGGTGTAGAGAGTTTGGAGCTCGTCCTGAACGTCAAGCGCCTCAAAGATATCCGACGTGTAACCAACGGGAAGGTGAGAGGAGTTGGTGTAATAGGGAACACTGTTATCCTCACACGCGGTGATGATGTCGGGGAATCTCTTAAGGTCGTGCTTAGCAAGTCTGTAAGAGGTAGACTCCGCGGGAGTTGCCTCGAGGTTATAGAGGTCGCCGTACTTCTCCTGATAGTCGGAAAGTCTGTTTCTCATAAAGTTGAGAACGTCCTTGGTGAATTCCTGAGTTTCCTTGTGCGTAAGGTCAGCCTTGAGCCACTTAGCGTTAAGACCTACCTCATTCATACCAACGAGACCGATAGTGGAGAAGTGATTCTCAAATGTGCCGAGATAACGCTTGGTATAAGGATACAGTCCCTCATCAAGCAATCTTGTGATAACGGTTCTCTTGACCTTGAGCGAACGGGCAGCAACGTCCATAATATGTCCGAGACGTCTGTAGAAATCGCTCTCGTTTTCGGCAAGGTACGCGATTCTTGGCATATTGACTGTAACGACACCGATAGAACCCGTGCTCTCGCCGCTTCCAAAGAATCCGCCCGACTTCTTGCGAAGCTCACGGAGGTCAAGACGCAGACGGCAACACATACTTCTTACGTCGCTGGGCTCCATATCACTGTTGATGTAGTTGGAGAAGTAGGGAGTACCGTATTTTGCGGTCATCTCGAAAAGGAGACGGTTGTTTTCGGTATCCGACCAATCGAAATTGCTTGTGATAGAATACGTGGGGATAGGATACTGGAATCCGCGTCCGTTATAGTCACCCTCTATCATTATCTCGATAAACGCCTTGTTTATCATATCCATCTCAGCCTGACAGTCCTTATACTTGAAGTCCATTTCCTTGCCGCCGACGATAGCGTTCATTTCAGCAAGGTCTGCGGGAACCTTCCAGTCAAGCGTGATGTTGGAGAAGGGTGCCTGTGTACCCCAACGGGAGGGGGTGTTTACACCGTAAATAAAGGATTCGATGCACTTCTTTACCTGATCGTAATTTAGGTTATCCACTCTTACGAAGGGAGCAAGATAGGTGTCGAAGGAGGAGAATGCCTGGGCGCCTGCCCACTCATTCTGCATAATTCCGAGGAAGTTTACCATCTGGTTGCAGAGGGTAGCGAGGTGAGACGCGGGAGCAGAGGTTATCTTACCGACAACGCCGCCGAGACCCTCCTGAATAAGCTGCTTAAGCGACCAACCCGCGCAGTAGCCCGTGAGCATAGAGAGGTCGTGAATGTGCATATCCGCGTTTCTGTGAGCGTTCGCTATCTCCTCGTCATAGACCTCGGAGAGCCAATAGTTGGCTGTGATAGCGCCGGAGTTGCTGAGAATAAGTCCACCAACAGAATAGGTAACGGTGGAGTTCTCCTTAACTCTCCAGTCGATGTTCTTGACGTAGCTGTCAACCAGATCCTTATAGTCAAGGATGGTGGACTTCATGTTACGGAGCTTTTCT
>JAZQWY010000088.1:0-3406 GCA_045632545.1 Eubacteriales bacterium
TGCGTTTTTTAGACGCAACGGGGTTTTTGTTTGCTAAAACGTAACGCCCGAAGGTCAAATACGACGACCTTCGAGCTGTAATTTTAATTGAATCTGTTTATGCGCCGAGCAACCATATCGCACCCTATAAAACGCAAACAGCCCAAGAGTCGTTGTTTGACTCTTGGGCGTTATATGTATATGTGCTATATTTCCACGACGCGCATTAGAGCGCGGAGATGGAAGCGGGTTCCAAGGGCTTAGCCCTTGGTTCCTTTTCTTCGCCTGTTCTTTGTGGAATAACAAAGAATAGGCATTAAATCTTCTTTCAAAATTTCTCGTTTACAAGAAATCTCACTTCAGCTTTGCAAGAGCCGCAAGTACTCCCTCAAGATTCTCGCGGTATTTTGTAAGCTTTGCACGTTCAGTTTCAACGACTGCCGCGGGAGCTTTTGCAACAAATCCTTCGTTCGACAGCTTCTTCTCAAGTCGTTCTATCTCGACAAGTAGCTTTTTCTGCTCACCCTCAAGTCTTGCGCGCTCCTTTTCGGTGTCCACAAGGTCGGAAAGTGGAAGGAAGATAGTAGCCGAATCGGTGATTATCTGAATAGCGTCGTCAGCTTCGATAATTTCGTCAAAGCTCTCTGCGACTTCAACTTCGGATGCCGATGCCAGACGCTTGAAGAATACCTCCGTGCGCTCGTTGAAGGCGTCGACATGCTTTGTTGCGATATAAACCTTCGCCTTGCGAGATGGAACGATGTTCATTTCGTTGCGACGCGCGCGGATAGCCTTAATCGCGGCTATTACCTTGGAAATATCCTCAGCGTCTCCCTCAAAGCAGAGCTCTTTGTCAAATTCGGGATAAGAGGATATCATAATACTCTCGTCCTCGTGGGGCAGAGACTGATATATCTCCTCTGTGATAAACGGCATAAAGGGGTGAAGGAGCTTAAGCGTTCCCGTGAGAACGTAGGCAAGTACGTTCTGCGCGGTGATATTTTCTGCAGTGTCCTTCTCGGCAAGACGCGCCTTGGTAAGCTCGATGTACCAGTCGCAGAAAACGTCCCAAGTGAAATCGTATATCGAAGCGAGAGCCACTCCGACCTCAAACTTGTCAAGTGCAGACGTAACGCTCTTTACAAGCTTGTTGAACTCGTTGAGAATCCACTTATCCTCCTGCGCGAGAGCAGAGGTGTCGGGGAGCTTTACCTCGTCGATGGTCAGGTTCATTCTGACAAAGCGCGATGCGTTCCAGAGTTTGTTCGCAAAGTTTCTCGCAGCTTCTATCTTCTCGTCAGAGAAACGCATATCGTTTCCGGGTGAGTTGCCCGTAGCAAGCGCGTATCTGAGCGCGTCAGCTCCGTACTTGTCAATTATCTCCAGCGGATCAATGCCGTTTCCGAGGGATTTTGACATCTTGCGTCCCTGCGCGTCACGGACAAGACCGTGTATGAACACGGTGCTGAATGGTTCTTTGCCCATATGCTCAAGTCCCGAGAATATCATTCTCGCTACCCAGAAGAATATTATATCGTAGCCTGTTACAAGCACGCTTGTGGGATAGTATTTCTTAAGGTCCTGAGTCTCGTCGGGCCAACCGAGAGTTGAGAAAGGCCAAAGGGCAGAGGAGAACCATGTGTCAAGCACGTCGTTTTCCTGATGTACCTCAGCTCCGCACTTGGGGCAGACGGTGATATCGGTCTTGGAGACAGTCATCTCGCCGCAGCTGTCGCAGTAGAATGCGGGAATACGGTGTCCCCACCAAAGCTGACGGGAGATACACCAATCGTGGACGTTTTCCATCCAATTCATATATGTCTTGCTGAATCTTTCGGGCTCGAACTTAACTCTGCCGTCGCGAACCACCTCAAGGGCGGGCTTCGCCAAAGGCTCCATCTTAACGAACCACTGATTTGAGGTCAGCGGCTCAACAGTCGTCTTACAACGGTAGCAAGAGCCGACGTTGTGAGCATGGGGAACCGTCTTTATCAGGTATCCCATAGCCTCAAGGTCAGCCACGAGAGCCTTGCGGCACTCGTATCTGTCCATACCCTCGTATTTTCCCGCGTGGGCGTTCATCGTTGCGTCGTCATTCATTACCTTTATCTGCTCAAGGTTATGTCTCTGACCAACGAGGAAGTCGTTGGGGTCGTGAGCGGGGGTTATCTTAACGCAGCCCGTACCAAAGCCTATCTCAACGTAGTCGTCGGCAACGACGGGAATCTCACGGTTGACTATCGGCAGAATAAGCGTTTTGCCGATAAGGTGCTTGGTATTCTCGTCCTCGGGGTTTACTGCCACCGCCGTGTCACCGAACATCGTCTCGGGTCTTGTGGTAGCCACCTCAACGTAGCCGTCCTCGCCCTTTATCGGATACTTGATGTGCCAGAAATAGCCTTCCTGCTCGGAATATTCTACCTCCGCGTCCGAGAGCGCGGTGATGCAGTGAGGACACCAATTGATTATTCTGTTACCTCTGTATATGAGTCCCTTGTCGTAGAGATTTACGAATACCTCGCGGACAGCCTTGGAACAGCCCTCGTCCATAGTGAATCGCTCACGAGACCAGTCGCAAGACGCGCCGAGCTTTTTGAGCTGACTTATGATGCGGTTTCCGTATTGATTTTTCCAGTCCCACACTCTCTCAAGGAATTTCTCTCTGCCAAGGTCATAGCGGGTAAGTCCCTCGTTCACTCTGAGCTGCTCCTCGACCTTTATCTGCGTTGCGATGCCCGCGTGGTCTGTTCCGGGAACCCAGAGGGTATTGTATCCCTGCATTCTTTTGTAGCGGACGAGAATGTCCTGAAGTGTTTCGTCAAGGGCATGTCCCATATGGAGCTGACCTGTGACGTTTGGGGGCGGAATGACCACAGAGAAGTGTGGCGCGGGATTTTTAACGTCGGGGGTGAAATAGCCCTTTTCCGACCAATTTTTGTATATTCTGTCCTCAAACTCCGAGGGGGAATATACCTTTGGCAATTCGTGATAAGAATTCATCGTCTGACCTCCGAAAAAATTTATGATAATTATTTATTACTATTGCAAAAAAGAAAACCCCACAGCCCATCAGGGCGTGGAGCACGCGGTACCACCTGATTTTGCGCCGAGGCGCACACTCGAAAGCTATAACGGAGCGACCGTTGCGGATTACTTGGATTTCGCCCACACCGCTTAGCGGCGACTTCAGCGAGCTCTGCCGCAGACTCACACCAACCGTCTGCTCTCTGGGCGCAGGAACTTTGCTTACTACTCCGCGTCAACGCGTTTAGAACAGTATATCACAAAGATTTAACAAAGTCAAGAATTTTGTAATTCTTTTTTCAAAAAAATCGAAAAAGCTATTGACAAAAGCAATATCATCTGTTATAATAACAAAGTCGCTGCTATGGCTCAGTCGGTAGAGCACGTCATTGGTAATGACGAG
>JAZQWY010000089.1:0-13923 GCA_045632545.1 Eubacteriales bacterium
TGATTGAGTATCTCCTCAGCGCTTACGCCCTCGTCTATGGCCTGCTGAACCAAATCCTTTACAAGTTTCGCTTTACCTTTCTGAAGGTTCTCGGAAATCTCACTGAAAATGCTCATTGTTTTTTCTCCTTTGTTATTTGTAATTTTTTGTTTTCTGTATTGATTAGGTGTAACACCTTCATACACATTAAAAATGCGATAAAACGACGGTATATCCTTCTTGCCGCACCGTTTGGCTATCTCTGCCACAGTCAAATCTGTTTCCAGGAGCAACATACGGGCATAATCCAACCGTACTCTACGCAAATAATCGGCAAAAGTTTCTCCCGTACTTTGCTTGAAAAGACGACTCAAATAAGCAGGGCTGATATAAAACATACCCGCTATCGATTCAAGCGTCAGATCGCTCTCGCCAAAATGCTCGTTCACATATCTTATCACAGAGTATACTATACCCCATTTTTTAGACGCTTTAGAAATATCGGTGGAAAGATTTTTTATAGCACTGCCCACATATCGTCCTATAGTAATAAGCAACATAGAAAGATGCGCTCTCACCGCTTCTCGCCATTCGGATTTTTTCTCCTCTGTCTCCAACGCTATCGCGTTATAAAAACCGTTTATCTCCTCTTGCGTGTGTGGAGTAAGTATTGCATACGCCATAAAGGCGTTATCCGAAAATACGCCATAACAGAAGCGCGCATCATCGGGGTGCGCGACAGCGCCTTCAAACCAATAGGAAATGTCAAACCAAAGCTGTCTTACCGTAAGACTTTCACCCTGCTCTGACGAAAAATATCCGTGAGGACAATCGGGACGGATAACAAAAGCATCCCCAACTTTACACGGGATCTCATCGTCCAATACTCTGAGACTTCCGCTTCCCGACACCACAAGACCTACCTCAAGGATATCATTTACATATAAGCAAGAAAATGGGTCGTTGTGGTCATACACAGTTCTAAATACCGTCGTTTTCTGGGAAAGGGCAGAATCCTTCATCATGCCTTCTCCTGTGTTTCTTGGCAGTCTCATGACATCAACCGACATAACCTCTCCTTCACAAGCACTAAAAGCGTTGTCTTACCAACACATCTTAGCTAATCCCATTCATGAATAGCAAACAACTGTCAAAACAAGAAAAATATCTGCCAATAGGCACAATACGCTCATTACAGGTATATTGTAACAGATTTTACTCAGAATGTAAATAGGGAAATCGTGCTTTTTTTCACTTTTTAGTAAAGAAAACCATATATTTAAGTCAGGTACAGCTTTTCCCTTTCTTCTTTTCCCTAATCATTCTTCTCATAGTGTTGAGTCTTACGTCGGTTGAGGTTGAGCAATCTGAATCAAAGATATATCCACCCCTCTCCCTAAAATATTTATGGAAACATTTTTCCTTGTCGCTCATAAAATGTTAAAAAATTAAAAATACTCCTTGAAGATACGATAAAAATGTGTTATAATTTATAATATAAAAAACAGAAAGGAGTTTTTACTATGGCAAAAAAAACAAATTCCGAGCTTTTTTCTTCACTGTTGTATATCATCATCGGTGTGCTTCTGGTCATATTCCGTTCCGAGACACTCGGCTGGGCTATGACTATCGCAGGAATAGTCTTTGTGATCTCGGGTATTCTTGAACTTGTCAAAAAGAATTGGACAGGCGGAGCAGTCAGCCTTATCATCGGTATCGCTATACTCGTGCTTGGCTGGGTTGCTGCGAAGATCGTTCTACTCGTTCTCGGAATACTTATTGCTGTCAAGGGTATCGTCGCTCTTATAGATGTTATCAAGAAGAGCAAGAAGAATGCGCTTGAGATAGTATTTCCGATACTTACTGTCATTGTCGGTCTTATGCTCGCGTTCGGTAACGCGCTCGACATTATGATCATCATCGTAGGCATCCTTCTTGTTATCGACGGTGTCCTCGGACTACTCGGCTCACTGAAGAAATAATGCTCAAATCGAATGAACAAAAATCACCGGTCTATACGATCGGTGATTTTTGATTACCATATCAATTGAAGTATTTTTACATCGCTCGTATCCATAATAACCACACTACCCGTATCGCAATAATCTCCAAGCAACCAATCAACATAAGACTGTTTCATACTTGTCTGAAATCCCAACCTTTGGCACTTTGGAACATATCTCTCTTATCAACATGTTTTTTCTACAACCGCGCGGGAGCGTTGGAAATATCAAGATAAACGCCGCACCATTGTTTTTATTTTATTACTCTTATTCTTCATATCTTTAACTTGTTTTTACCTTTCAGGGCTTCATCTATCTCCTCGGCATAGCGGACGGTCTCCATAGCGTCCTTAGCGTATTTATCGGCGCCTATGGCGTCGGCATACTCCTGAGTGAGCACCGCACCGCCTACTACTATCCTGCACCAAGGCGCGCCCACTCTGAGCTGCTTAATCGTCTCCTCCATAGCGGGAACAGTGGTCGTCATCAGCGCGCTGAGCCCCACCACCTGAGCGTGGAGACGGACAGTCTCACTGAGGACTACCTCCGGAGCAACGTCACGGCCAAGGTCAACAACGTCAAAGCCGTAATTCTCCAATATCAGCTTTACGATATTCTTCCCGATATCGTGGATATCCCCCTTCACCGTAGCTATGACCACGGTACATCTGTCGGTAGCCACAGCTCCCGTCATACTTGTCTTTATCTTTTCAAAGGCAGACCTTGCCGCCTCCGCGCTCATAAGCAGCTGAGGAAGATATAACTTATTGTTTTCAAATTCAACACCTACCGTATTCAGCGCGGGAATTATCTCGTTCTGTACTATATCAAGAGGCGCGACCGACTTAAGCAATTCGTATGTATTACGTGCCGCCTGCTCCTTAAGCCCCTTAATCACGGCTCTCTGCAGCTCTGAGATACCCGCTCCGCCCGAGGACGTGGCGTCCACCTTTCCTGTGTCTGTCACGGGAACAGTCTGCGGGATACTATTCGCAAACTCAATATATTCCTCGCAATTATCATCAAGTCCCGAGATAGCGCGATAGGTATGATACGCCTTCATCATCTCGGCTGAATATGGGTTCATTATCGCCGCGGACAAGCCACTTGACAACGCCAACGAGAAAAATGTACCGTTTATCATATCTCTCGCAGGCAGACCAAAGGACACGTTTGAAATACCCAGCGAGGTATGGCAGCCAAGCTCGCTCTTTATCAGTTTCAACGCGCGTAACGTCTCTCTTGCTGCATTCTTATCGGCGCTTATAGTCATAGCGAGAGTGTCAAAGATGATATCCTTCCTTTCAATACCGTATCTCTCCGCCTCAGCGAGTATCTTTCTCGCTATCTCAAGCCGTTCCTCGGCGCTCTCGGGTATTCCTCTCTCGTCCAAGGTCAGAGCCACCACAAGTCCGCCGTATTTCTTAGCGAGCGGGAAGATTGCGTCCATACTCTCACGCTTTCCGTTTACAGAATTTATCATAGCCTTTCCGTTATAGCGCCGTAGGGCAGTCTCCATAGCGGCGGGGTCAGCGGTGTCTATCTGCAACGGCAAGTCTGTTACCGTCTGAAGCTCACAGACCGCGTTTCTCAGCAGCTCTGCCTCATCTATCTCGGGAAGTCCCACGTTCACGTCCAGAATATGCGCCCCCTTCTCCTGTTGCGCGATGCCTTCCTTCAGGATATAATCTATATCTCTCGCTCTGAGCGCTTCCTTGAAGCGTTTTTTGCCTGTGGGATTTATTCGCTCGCCGATAAGTATGGGAGACTCACCAAACTCGACTGCGTGCGTATACGAGGACACACAGGTAATGTTCTTTTTTTGTATTTCGACAACAGGTATATCAGCAGACTCCCTGACAGTAGCCGCTATATATTCGGGGGTAGTGCCGCAACATCCTCCAACAGCCCTCACGCCCTTGCGGATAAGAGAGGAAATGTCAAGAGCGAATTCATTTGGCAGAACGTCATATACAGTCTTTCCGTTCACGGCTTTCGGCAGTCCCGCGTTTGGCTTCAGTATCACCGGACATGAGGTACACCTCAGGTATTCGTCCACCACTCCAAAAAGCATCTTCGGTCCCAACGAACAGTTAACACCTATAGCATCAGCGCCCATTCCCTCAAGCATAGCCACCATAGCAGCAGGGCTCGCCCCTGTCATCAGCTTTCCGTCCTCGCCGTAGGCGTTCGACACAAAAACAGGCAGGTCGCTGTTTTCCTTTGCCGCCAAAAGCGCCGCCTTAGTCTCGTAGCTATCGTTCATCGTTTCTATAAAAATCAAGTCAACGCCGTATTTAACGCCAAGCCTGACGGTCTGAGCAAAAACGCTGACAGCATCCTCAAAATCAAGATCGCCGTAAGGCTTGAGCATACGTCCCGTAGGTCCGACATCAAGAGCGACCCATCTGTATTGCTTCCCTTCGCTCTCATCACTTGCTCTGCGCGCGTTCGCTACCGCCGCCCTGACTATCTCATCAAGCTCATCGGCTGAAAATTTCAGGATATTTGCGCCAAAGGTGTTGGTATTGACCACGTTACTTCCCGCATTATAATAATCGCGGTGTATCTTGGTGATAAGGTCTGGGTGACTGATATTCCAACGCTCGGGAAGCTCACCCGCGCAAAGTCCGTTTTCCTGCAAAAGCGTTCCCATTCCGCCGTCAAGATACAGTGTATTCTCCTTTATGTAATCCGTTATCCTCATTATGTTCTCCTTTATTTAAGAGCTTTTACGGCTCTACCCCAATATGTTCGACAGATTGCTCTGTATTGCCGCTGCTACGTCAGGCTTATTCATTGAATAGACGTGTACATTTGTAATACCGTTGGCGAACAGGTCTATAATTTGGTCTGTGGCATAAGCTATACCCGCCTGCTTCATAGCTGCGGGAATGTCTCCAAACTTGTCCACAAGAGACTTAAATCTCTGTGGCATAAATGAGCCCGACAGCTTTATTGCCCTCTCGACCTGATTTCCGTTAGTTATCGGCATAATACCGGGAATTATCGGCACTGTGATACCCGCCTCGCGTATCTTATAAAGAAAATTATAAAGCAGGTTGTTATCAAAGAACATCTGCGTTGTAAGGAAGGAGCAACCCGCGTCCACCTTTTCCTTGAGGTGCGTGATATCCTCTTTCTGATTCGCGCTCTCGGGATGTATCTCGGGATAACAAGCGCCACCGATACAGATGTCTCCGCCATACTCACGAAGATCCCTTATCAGGTCTACCGCGTGGCGGTAATCCCATCCCGAACGGTCACTCGCCATAAGCTCAGGCGTGAGGTCTCCGCGCAGAGCCATAATATTCTCAATGCCCGCCGCGCGTATCTCCTCTATCTTTTTACGTACCGTCTCCTTAGTCGAGGATACGCAGGTCAGGTGCGCCAGCGTGGGTACACCGTAGTTCGCCTTGATATTCTTGGCTATCTCAAGGGTATATTTACTCGTTCCCCCTCCTGCGCCGTATGTAACACTCATAAATGAGGGGCGGAGCTTGGCGATCTCCTCGGTGGCGTGTTTTACGCTCTCAAAGGCGGTATCGGTCTTTGGCGGAAACACCTCAAAGGAGAGTGATAATTTATCGCTGTTAAAAAGTTCACTTAATTTCATAGCTACACCTCTTATCATTAGTCATTATATATCTAGATTATATCACACCTACGGTAGTAAATCAATAGATTTATTTCCAAAGTATTGATATAAAGCCTTCCCATAAAATAAAAAAAGAAATGACCCTCGACCACGCGCTCCGGAAACACGCGATCAAGGGTCATTTCTGTTCACTCTTGATATCTAACATCTTTTGTAATCCTCTCTTTCCTAAATTCGTCCTTCTGCGCAACCCTCACAACCTTCAAAACACAAATACTCATTTTCTCTAGCGAGAATACCGCTTGTTTCGTCCTTGCTCCTGTTTTTCGCAAAAGGTCAGTTCTCTTTGACTTACTCCCAAAGGCTTTTGAATTTTTTCACCTACCGTTCCGGCTCGAAACTTAATTTTTATGCTCCCGACTCATAAAATCTATAATTAACGCGTAACACCGCCGTGTTTTTTCCACTCACTCTCTAAGTTCAAGCCTTAAAAATTTCTTATTAAATTTTCTCCGTTGCGTTTGCCTTTGTTCCTAAGTCAGGGAATCAGCTTCTCATTGGTCCGTCCTTCCTTTCATTTCTTAATTCGGATTTCGGAATCAAGTTGCCATTGGAGTTTACCATCCTTTCCCTTTCCTCGATTATATTGTATCACATAAAAAAGCCTTTTGCAATTGGCAATTTATTAAAACTTTACAATTAATTTTTGTATAAAGCAGAGAAATTGGTGTTTTTTCATAAATTTCTCTTTACAAACCGATAATTATATGATATAATGAATATGTTGTGTTGTTGAAATCCGATTACACAATGGAAAACAGTAAGTTTTCTCCTTTATTTATAGCATAAAGTAACCAGCCTCGGCGCTCGCCGAGGCTGGTTTTTAGCATATTAATAACCGTCCGCTGAAATTTTACGCCTGAGCCTTGTACTTCTCTACTATCTTTGCGGCGATGTTTGCGGGAACTACATCATATCCCGTGACCTCAAACTCGAACGAGCCGCGTCCCTGGCTCATAGCTCTGAGAACTATCGGGTAATCCGAAAGCTCTGCCTTGGGAGCTATCGCGTGAACCACGGTATATCCCTTCTTGCCCGCGGAATCCATTCCCATAACTGCTCCGCGACGCTTGTTAAGGTCGCCCATAACGTCACCCACCAGAGACTCGGGAACTGTTATCTCCATATTTCCAACAGGCTCAAGAAGCACGGGAGCACCCTGCTCAAGACACTTCTTATAAGCTAAGCTTGCCGCCGTCTTGAAGGAAATTTCGTCAGAGTCAACATCGTGATAAGAGCCGTCGTAGAGGTCAGCCGCAAGCTGTACCAACGGGAAGCCCGCTATGCCCTTAGCCATAGAGTCTATAAGTCCCTTTTCTACCGCAGGATAGAAGTTCTTCGGAACTGTTCCGCCGACTACCGACACTGTAAAGGTCAAGCCCTCTTCCTCGCCGGGAGCGAATCTTATCTTTACGTGACCGTACTGACCTGAGCCGCCGTTCTGTTTCTTATGCTTACCTTCAACGTCAACTCTCTTGGTTATCTTTTCTCTGTACGCCACCTTGGGATCGTCATATTTGATTGCAACGCCGAATCTTCCCTTGAGCTTAGCCTCGAGGACAGCCAAGTGCATATCGCCAAGTCCGCTTACAAGCATCTGCTTTGTCTCTGAGTTGTTCTCAAATCCAAGCGTGAGGTCCTCCTCAAGCATTCTCGCGATACTCTGGGATATCTTACTCTCGTCCTTTGCGGACAACGGAACTATAGCCTTGACGAAGTAAGACGTGGGATATGTAATGGGAGAGAAGCTGAACTCGGAGTTCCATGTGAGAGTATCGTTGGTATTCGTACCTGTCAGCTTAGCTACCATTCCGATATCTCCGCAGCAAAGCTCATCGACCTCTGTCTGCTTCTTTCCGTTCATAACGTATATATGCGCCAGTTTTTCGCTATTACCCGTTGTATTGTTACGCATAAGAAGGTCGCGCTTAACGGTTCCGTTCATAACCTTGAAGAAGGACATCTTTCCAACGAACGGGTCAGCGACCGTCTTAAATACTAACATAGCGGGCTCGCCATCGGGTACTATCTCCATAGTTGAGCCGTCAGCCAACAGCTCCTCCTTCTTCGCTGTGTGACGTGGGAAGGACTCTGTTATCTTATCAAGCATCGTCCAAACGCCCCAAAGCTTTGTTGCTGCTCCGCAGAATACGGGAACGATATCGCCGTGAATGATACCCTCATGGACAGCGTTTATCGCTTCCATATGAGTTATCTCCTCACCCTCGAAGTACTTCATCATAAGATCCTCGTTGGTACTCGCGACAGCCTCCATAAGCATATCTCTGTACTTCTCAACGGCTTCCATAGATTCCTCGGGAATTAGCTCTACGCCGTGACGTCCGTTATCATCAAATACGTGCGCGGACTGGTCTATAAGGTCGATACAGCCCTTCACTTCTCCGTCCTTGACCATAGGGATAGTAAGAGGACAGATATGCTTACCAAAGGTAATGTGCAGATCGTCAAGCACACGCGCGAAACGAGCCTCGTTATCGTCAAACTTATTTATAAAGAAGGCTTTGGGCAGTCCTGCCGCGTCGGCATAATTCCACGCCAGCTCGGTGCCTACCTCAATACCCGCCTTGCCGTCCACGACTATGATCGCGCTGTCGGCAACACGAAGCGCCTGATTAGTCTCTCCTACGAAGTCAAGATAGCCGGGTGTGTCAATAAGGTTTATCTTGCAGTCCTTCCAAGTCATATTCATAATAGATGCGGAGAGCGAGAAGCCGCGCTTTATCTCCTCCGCGTCAAAGTCCGATACGGTATTTCCGTCAGCTATCTTTCCGAGACGGTCCGACGCTCCCGTTATATAGAGCATGGCCTCGGCAAGCGATGTTTTTCCGCATCCTCCGTGTCCAAGCAACGCAATATTCCTGATCCTTTTTGTTTCAACAGCCGCCATTGGCTTCCTCCTTCCTCCCGCCTTTCGCGGAAAGCTACGTTAAATTATGATTTCTTTATCAAACGACATCTGTAAATCTGCCTATAATAAATCACCATTGTTATAATTATACATTATTACTCTGCAAATTTCAAGATTTTTTGTGTACTTTTTTACCGTCAACCTTTAGAAATCCAATCCCGTTTTTTGTATATTTTGAACAAAAATTCAGTCTTTTAACAACTTTTTGCCTTTCAACACATCTTGGAGCGCAAAAATTCCACTATCTTTTTTTCCTCTCTGGATATCTTCACCTGAGACAGTCCGAGAGAATCCGCCGTCTGTTGCTGCGTCATATCTCGGTAATATCTGAGTAGGACTATCTTCTGCCACATCTCCGGCATTTGTGATATTGCCTGTCCAAGCGCTATCCTGTCTCTCAGCCTTTCAAATTCGGCTTCACTCTCGGTGTCGGCGATAGTGAGACCGAGCTCCACGCCGTCATCGTCACCACCGAAAGCCTTGTCGGAGAGCGACATCACCGGAGATATCGCCTCAAGCGCCATAGCGGCGTCCTCCGCACCGACACCGCAGATAGCGGCAAGCTCCTCGATATGCGCCTCTCTACCCTCGTCAAGCAGGATTTTATTTCTTGCATTCATTATCGACGCGCCGAGTTTTTTATAGTATCTGCTTATCTTCACGGGGCCCTCGTCGCGCATATGCCGCCGTATCTCTCCGAAGATAAGCGGAACGGCATACGTTGAAAATGCCGTTCCCCTCTCAAAATCAAAGCTACGTATCGCCTTTATCATACCGATAGTACCTATCTGCATCAGGTCGTCAAGGTCAACGCCTCTATCGCGAAAGCGCATCGCTATGCTCCTCAGAAGTCCCTTGTTGACCTCAAGCAGAGCCTCTGTCGCCTTCATAGCTTTTTCTTCGTCGTCGGATTGCGCGAGCTCTAACAGTTCCCTGTTATTTTCGTAGTTATACACATTTTCGGCAGCCTGCATAAGCTCCCCCCGCACTTTTTATCTTCCCTCAAATATCTTGATGAGCGTGACAGTAGTTCCGCCACCCGCCTTTGAACGGACTTTAACCGTATCGCAAAAGCTCTCCATAACGGTAAATCCCATTCCGCTTCGCTCGTTCGCAGCATCGGTTGTAAAGAGGGGCTGTCTCGCAGTCTTAACGTCCTCGATTCCGCACCCCTTATCCTTTATCTCCACCCTTACTACTCTTTCCTCGTAAAGTCTTACGTTTATGTATATCGTACCGATAGTATCCTTATAGGCGTGTACGATACAGTTTGTGACAGCCTCCGACACGGCGCATTTTATATCCGCTATCTCCACTGCGCTTGGGTCAAGCTGAGCGCAGAACGCCGCCACCACAGACCTCGCCATAGATTCGTTGACCGAAAGCGACGGTATTTTTATCTTAAGCTCGTTCACAACATTTCTTGAAAGCCTTTTCATTTTTCTTCCTCCTCGTCTTTTTCTATCTTTATTATTCTTCCGAGCCCCGCGAGCTCAAATATCTTCACAACGCGCTCGTTTGGATTTTTCAAGGTAAGCTCACCACCTATCCTCTGCATAAGCGCGTACCTCCCCATAATAAGCCCAAGCCCCGAGCTATCCATAAAATCTATAGCGGACAGATCAAGCACGGTCTTGCTCGGACGCAGCTCATAGATGGTCGAATCTATGTCGCTCCTCACCCCTACCGCGCTGTGGTGGTCTATCTCTCCGCTGAGAGTTACCGTTAGCACACCTTCTTCGATTTTCGTCTCATAAAGACAGTTTTTCTTTATCATTTTAACCTCCTTTGCCGACCGTCTCGGCGCTCTTAAACTTCTTTATTTATTATTCTATCACCCTATTGGCAAGAAAATTGTCATATAAAGACGGCAGAACTATATTTTCAAAAAAATTATAAGTTTGATTTGAAAAATAATTTCCTCTTGTAATTCTGCGCGACATGTGTTATAATGGTATGAAAATTAAATTGCTTGGGGGGTGAGAGAATTGCATATTCAGGAATCGGGAGAAATGTATCTTGAGACTATATACCTTCTCTCACAGAAAAAAAGCTCTGTAAGAGCTATCGACGTAAGCGAGTATATGGGGTTCTCCAAGCCAAGCGTCAGCAGAGCCGTGGGACTGCTCAAGGACGCGGAGCTTCTTGAGGTTGACGACTGCGGCTCTCTTATTCTTACTCAGTCGGGACTTGATATGGCTAAGAGAATATACGAGCGCCACACTATCCTCACTTCCTTTCTGGTGAGTATAGGCGTAGACGAAAAAATCGCCGCCGATGATGCCTGTAAAATAGAGCATCATATCAGCGACGAAACCTTGAACGCTATAAAAAACTATATTGAAAAATAGGCATTAACATAGTGAAGCGGACTCTTTTCGGAGTCCGCTTCTATTATTCTATATCATTAATATCGTACGGTGTGGTCTGGTATACGAAATAATTGAGCCAATTTGAATATAGGAGATTCGCGCAGCTTCTCCAACGGACGATAGGCTCTTCCTTATCATCGTCGTTCGGAAAATAATTCTTAGGGATATCTATAGAAAGTCCCGCCGCCTTATCTCTCATATACTCATTTTTCAGCGTATTCGCGTCGTACTCGGAATGTCCCGTGACGAATATCTGTCTGCCCCTATCGGTAGCCACGACAAATATTCCCGCCTCCTCGGAGCTTGAAAGTATCTTCAGCTCGGGAACCGCCTCGATATCCTCCCTGCGGCAGGTAGTGTGGCGTGAATGCGGAACTACAAATCTATCGTCAAAGCCCCTGAAAAGTATAGCGTGTTTATGGTCAAGGTGATGCTCGAATACCCCGAAAAGCTTCTTTTCAAGAGGATATTTTTTTACTCCGTAATGGTAATAAAGTCCCGCCTGCGCTCCCCAGCATATGTGGAATGTGCTTGTTACGTGTGTCTTGCTCCACTCCATTATCTCGCAGAGCTCATTCCAATATTCGACCTCCTCAAACTCCATATGCTCCACGGGCGCGCCCGTTATAATAAGTCCGTCATATTTATTTCCCCGTACCTCGTCGAAGGTCTTATAGAAAGCCAACATATGCTCGGCAGACGTATGCTTTGACTTATGTGTCGCCGTCTGCAAAAGCTCAAGCTCGACTTGAAGCGGCGTGTTTCCGATAAGTCTCGCTATCTGCGTTTCGGTCTCTATCTTCTTCGGCATAAGGTTCAGCATAAGTATCTTAAGCGGACGGATATCCTGAGTTATCGCCCTTGTTTCGGATATGACGAAAATATTTTCGTCAAGCAAAACCTTTGTCGCGGGAAGCATATTTGGAATTTTTATCGGCATAATACACCTCTGTAATCTTAAATTTTATTATTCAGGCTCTTGCCGCCTCAAGCGCCTGAGCGATATCCGCTATGATATCCTCAACGTTCTCAATACCAACGGAAAGTCTCACAAGGTCGGGAGATATTCCCGCGTCAACGAGCTGCTCGTCGGTAAGCTGACGGTGTGTGGTACTTGCGGGGTGCAGAACACTTGTTCTCGCGTCGGCAACGTGAACGACGATAGCCGCGAGCTTCAAGCTATCCATAAACTTAACAGCCGCCGCGCGTCCGCCCTTTACTCCAAAGGAAACGACTCCGCAAGCACCGTCGGGAAGATATTTTTCGGCAAGCGCGTATTGCTTATCACCCTCAAGCTTCGGATAGCTTACCCAGCTTACCATATCGCTGTTCGCTAGGAACTTGGCAACCTTCTCGGCGTTGCTGCAATGTCTCTCCATACGGAGTGGCAACGTTTCAAGACCGAGGTTGAGCAGATACGCCGACATAGGCGTGAGCGCTACTCCAAAATCGCGAACAAGCTGAACTCTCGCCTTTGTATAGAAGGCGTGGTCAACGCCAAATGCTTCCGTATAGATAAGTCCGTGATAAGAATCATCGGGCTCTGTAAGCTCGGGGTATTTTTCCCCTGCCCTCCAATCAAACTTTCCTCCGTCGACGATAACACCGCCAACCACCTGAGCATGACCGTCCATATACTTTGTGGTGGAATGGATAACTATATCAGCCCCGTGCTCAAAAGGACGGCAAAGCACGGGCGTCGCGAAGGTATTGTCAACAAACAACGGTACGCCGTGAGCGTGAGCTAGAGCCGCGTATCTATCGAAATCAAAAACAACCAGCGCGGGATTTGCTATAGTCTCGCCAAAGAAAAGTCTGGTATTTTCATCAAACTTTGCCGAAATCTCCTCGTCTGTCATATCTGGGGTAACGAACCTTACCTCAATGCCAAGTCGCTTTAAGGTAACCGCGAAAAGATTTACAGTTCCGCCGTAAATAGAGGAAAGGCTTATGATATTCTGTCCCGCAGAGGTGATATTCAAAATAGCCAACAGGTTTGCCGCCTGTCCCGAGGAGCAAAGAACAGCGCCCGTTCCTCCCTCAAGGTCGGCTATCTTCTTCTCGACCGCATCGACCGTAGGGTTAGATATACGCGAATACATATGTCCCGCTACCTTCAGGTCAAAGAGGTCTCCAAGATGCTCAGAGCTGTCGTATTTATACGTAGTGCTCTGGCATATCGGAAGAACTCTCGGCTCTCCGTTTTTTGGGGTATAACCCGACTGTATACATTTAGTTTCAATTTTATAGTTTGACATAAAAACCTCCATAATTTTTCCGTAAAATATTTAATACAAGACATTATATCACACTTCCATACCCGATTGCAAGTTTTTTTGATAAATAATTATACTTATAAGCGGTGCAATTCAAAGCGCTTGGCTTACCTACCCGCAAACCAAGCGCTTTTTATTCATATTTTTATCAGTTCTTAGATATCTCAACAAATCCGCAAACGGGAACATTCAGCATGACCGCGCCCTCATTAAGTTTAGACGAGGTCTCAGATACGGTATTTCCAAGGCAATCACAAATTCTTATCCTGCAACCTCCTATCTTCTCCGTAGCGTTTACGCACAGATAAGCATCGTTAGCGGAATTTATAAAGGTATACTTCGCGCCGTCATTCTTAAATCCTTCTATCTCGAAAGGAACGTTCGCGTAGTTTACACCGATAACCGAGCCGTCCTTGCAGGTCTTGACCTGAGTATAGCCTGCTTCGGGATTCTTGACGTACATTTCTTCGCTATGCAGTATACCTATATTATCGGTATAAAAATCAAGCCAGAATTTTACCGCGTCAAGGTGTGCCTGCGGCATATCTTTGAGAATTACCGACACCTGAGGAACACCGAAAAGCGTACTGATAAGCTGACGAGCCGCTACTTCAACGGGAGCTTCCCTGTGCCACATTATCATATCGGAATGTACCGCAGTCTTACCCGAGGTGAGTCTGAGATCTACTATGTGTGTACGATTTCT
>JAZQWY010000090.1:0-2571 GCA_045632545.1 Eubacteriales bacterium
GGTTCCGGGCCACATTATTCCCACAGAAAATCCGCAGAGAGCGCAGCCCGCAAGAGCGAGCATGGGGGTATGCGCCAGCGCGGCTACAAAGTAGGAAAGAGCGCAGAAAAAGCTGGATATGAGAATGAATTTTCTAAGGTCTATCTTTTCGCTGAATTTAGCGTAGAATACCCTCGCGCCGCCCATAAGGACAGCGAAGGCGCAAGGCCCGAGAAGGTCTCCTACCGCCTTGGGAACACCAAGTCCCGATTCGGCGAAGGTTGATGCCCATTGGCTCATCGCCTGTTCAGCAGCTCCCGCGCAGACCATGAGCAGGAAGAAAACTATAAATAGCTTCGAGGTAAAGACAGGTCTTTGCCCCTTTTTTTTCTCGTCGTTTTCCTTGTCAGCGTCAAGCGAATATATCGGTACGAAACAGAAAGCCAGAGCACCCACGGCGGGTATTATCGACCAAAGGCAGGCGAGGATACGCCAGTGCTCAATTCCCACAAACTCAAAAAAGAGAGTTGAGAGAAGAACTACCCCAGCAAGTCCCCAGCAGTAGAAGGAGTGGAGCAGGCTCATAGCCGCGCTTTTTCCGTCAGTCGGACACGCCTCTACTATAGGACTTATAAGCACCTCAACGATACCCGCGCCGATAGCTGAGAGTGTCGTGCATACGAGCAGACCGATAAATGGCGTTGGCATTATATCTGGCAGATATGCGTATCCCGTCATTCCTACCACCGCCATCACGTGGGCGAGGATAACGCTCGCTCGTGTGTTCAGTCTTGATGAGAATTTTGCCTCAAATGCGTCTGTGAGAAGCTGGACTGTGAAGCTGATAGCTATCAGCAGACTTATTTTTGTCATCGAGATACCGTAGGTATCGCCAAAGGTTATAAATAGCAGGGGGGCGAAGTTTATAGTCAGAGCCTGTGTCAGATAGCCGACGTAGCTTGCGAGTTTTGTATGTTTTGCGTTAAGTTTCATAAATAAAAGCTCTCAATCAATAATCCTTTTCCTCGGATAACATATCAGTGATGGCAATAGCTGCCGCCGCTTCAAAAACGGGAACGGCGCGGATAGCCACGCAGGGATCGTGTCTGCCCTTTATAGAGAGGCGCTGATTGGTCATAGAGGTCATATCAACGCTGTCCTGTTCCTTGTATATAGAGGGCGTAGGCTTCATCGCGGCGCGGAATATCAGCGGCATACCGCTTGTCATTCCGCCGAGAATACCGCCCGCGTTGTTGGTGGTCGTGAATATCCTCTTGCCGTCGGTACGGAAAGCATCGTTGTTTTCAGATCCGCGGATATGGGCGCACTCGAAGCCGTTTCCAAACTCAATTCCTTTAACGGCTGGAATACCGAAAACGATAGACGATATCCTGCCCTCAACTCCGTCGAACATATGCTCACCAAGCCCCGCGGGCAGACCTATGGCGGCGCACTCAACGATACCGCCTACAGAATCGCCCTCAGCGCGGGCTTCTTCTATTATCCTACGCATTTTCTCGCCCGAGCATTCATCGATAGATGGAAATTCCGAGGTCTCGGCTCCCAGCAGAGTATCCTTGTCAAGCGAGACCTTGTCATACGGCGTGTCATACTCGTTGCCCACACAATAGATATGTGCGCCTACGTATATTCCGCGTGAGGCGAGATATTGTTTGCAGATACCGCCGACGATACACATAGGGGCGGTAAGTCTGCCCGAGAAATGTCCGCCTCCGCGAAGGTCTACCGACTCCCCATATTTCATTCTCGCCGCGAAATCCGCGTGTGAGGGGCGTGGAACGAAGGCGAGAGAGGAATAATCTGATGAGCGTTGGTTCGTATTATATATCACGGCGTGGAGAGTTTCTCCGTTAAGAACGCCGTCCTCCATACCACTGAGAAATACAGGAGTGTCCGCCTCGCGCCTTGCCGTGGAATATGCGTTTTGCCCCGGTGCGCGCCTTTTCATAAAGCGGAGAAGCTCCGCTGTGTCAACAGAGAAGCCGCGCGGCAACCCCTCGGCGACGACACCGATACGGTCGTCGTGAGAGCCGCCGTATATAGTTATTTTCAGATTTTTACCGTAGGTTGTGGACATAATCTATCCTTTCTTTACGATTATTTTGACTTATTCCATGTCCTTGGTCAGCGTAACACCGAGCGAGGCGAGGTCGTCCCAGAACGCGGGGTAGGATTTTGCCGCCGCATCTGCCGAGATAACAGTCACGTCAGCGGAGCAGACGGTTGATGCTATCGCCGCGCTCATGGCTATCCTATGGTCGCCAAAGGAGGATATCTCACCGCCTGACAGCGGCTTACCGCCGTTTATTATAAGTCCGTCGTCGGTCTTTTCTATATCAGCGCCAAGCGCGCTCAGCATATCTGTGACGGTGGAAAGTCTGTCACTTTCCTTTATCTTAAGTCGTGAAGCGCCGTGAATTACAGTTCTACCCTCGGCAGCCGCCGCTGTCACGGCGATTATCGGAACGAGGTCGGGAATATCGGACGCGTCTACGTCAATACCGAAAAGCTCACCTCCGCGGACAGTGAAGCAGTCGCCCTTACGGCGCACGTCCGCGCCAAAGCGGACGA
>JAZQWY010000091.1:0-11117 GCA_045632545.1 Eubacteriales bacterium
TGGCCCGGAACCTACAGTCTTGCGACGCAGAGGATACACGGCATAGGAACGCGTGAGTTTGCTTTGCTGGCGCTTGGAGGAGACCTCGGTTGCATAGCGGGGCCGTCTGTAGCGGGCTGGATAGCGGGACTTTTCGGGGACGACCTGAAGATATCCTTCATTCTCTGCGCCGTCTTTCCCATTGTGATAATGCTCACACTGCTATGCTACAGAATAGGAAAAACAAAAAGAAAGGAACAAAGCTAAAATGGATATTAAGGAACTTCGGGATAATATTGACGCTATCGACCGAGAGATAGTAGAGCTTTTCAAGAAAAGAATGAACGTGGCGGCAGAGGTCGCCGAGTATAAGCGAGAGAACAATATGAACGTGCTTGACGCGTCGCGTGAACGCGCGCTGCTTTCAAAGGTTGCCGAGCTCTCGGGCAAGGAATTTGAAGACTACACCCGAACCCTATATTCAACTATACTCGACCTCTCTCGCTCATATCAGCACACTCGCCTCGGCGCTACCTCGGAGCTCTCTGAGCTTATCAATTCCGCCGAGCAAACAACACAAAGGGTATTTCCCGAAGCGGCAACGATAGCCTGTCAGGGCGTTGAGGGAGCTTACTCGCAGATAGCCGCTGAACGGCTTTTCAGAGCCCCCTCGATAATGTTTTTCTCCAGCTTTGAAAAGGTCTTTTCGGCAATAGAATCAGGACTTTGCAAATACGGCGTTCTCCCTATTGAGAACAGCACCGCGGGCTCTGTGAAGCAGGTCTACGACCTTATGGTAGACAGAAAATTCAAGATAGTACGCTCGGTAAGGATAAAAATAGACCATAATCTGCTGGTCAACAAAGGAGCTAAGCTTTCGGACATCAAAGAGATATTCTCACACGAGCAGGCGATAGACCAATGCTCAGACTTCCTTGGTAAGCTCGGCAAGGACGTAAAGATAACTCGCGTGGAGAACACGGCAACGGCGGCACGCATAGTTGCAGAGTCCGGCAGACTTGACGTGGCTTCCCTATCCTCTCGCACCTGCGCCTCGCAGTACGGACTTTCTGTCCTCGCGGGCTCGGTTCAAAACAACGGAAACAATCACACCCGTTTTATCTGTATATCCAACGAGCTTGAGATATACCCCGGCGCTGACCGTACGAGCCTTATGCTCGTTACCCCTCACCGTCCGGGCGCACTCTATAAAATGCTCGCGCGCTTCAACGCGCTCGGCATAAACCTGCTGAAGCTCGAATCCCGTCCTCTGCCCGACAGAGACTTTGAATTTATGTTCTATTTTGACCTTGAAGCGTCCGTCTACTCCCCGAAGCTTGCTCAGCTTCTCGCCGAGATTGAACAGGAATGCGACGAATTTACATATCTTGGCTCGTACTCGGAGGTATTCTGATGAAACAAGGATATAAAAATATGAAGTGCGGACTTATCGGCGAGCATCTCGGACATAGCTTTTCTCCCCTTATCCACAGTGAGCTTGCCGATTACTCATACGAGCTTTGTGAATTATCCCCCGACCAGCTTGGAAACTTTATAAAAAATGGCGAGCTTGATGCCTTCAACGTGACGATCCCCTACAAGAAGGATGTTATGCAATTTCTTGACGAGATATCTCCCGAGGCGCGCGCTATCGGCGCTGTGAACACAGTAGTCCGCGGCGATGACGGTAAGCTGAGAGGATATAATACAGATTATTTCGGATTTAGCCATATGGTTGACCTATCCGGCATAGAGCTGTCGGGCAAAAAGGCTATCGTTTTCGGCACGGGTGGAGCGTCGCTTACAGTCTGTGCCGTTCTCCAAGAGAGAGGTGTGAGTGAGCTTACCGTCATTGGGCGGAAGGACAATTCTCCCGAAAATATCGCAAAGCACAGTAATGCCCAGATAGTAGTGAACGCCACACCCGTGGGAATGTATCCGAAAAACGGTATTTCCCCTGTTGACCTCTCGGTATTTGAAAATTGTATTTGCGTATTTGACCTTATCTACAATCCCACACGCACAGCGCTTATCCTTCAGGCTGAGGAACGGAATATCCCTTATGTTAACGGCATCCCTATGCTTGTGGCTCAGGCGGCAAAGGCGTTTGAGTTTTTCACAGGCTCCGAATGCGAGAAGGGCTGTATTGAGAAGATAACCTCACTTATCAACAGAAAAAACAGAAATATAGTCCTCGTTGGTATGCCCGGATGCGGAAAATCCACACTTGGAAAGATTATATCCGAGAAGCTCGGGCGTGAATTCATAGACGCTGACACGGAATTTGAAAAAATGTACGGAATATCCCCTGCCGAATCTATAAACGAGCGTGGCGAGGAGGAATTTCGCGAGCTTGAAAGCGAAACGTTATCAGAACTTGGTAAGCGAAGCGGGATAGTTATTGCCACGGGTGGCGGAGCCGTGATGCGCGAGCAAAATTATGCTCCTCTGCACCAGAACGGAAGAATTTTCTTCATCGAAAGAGCTCTTGATAAGCTATCACGCGACGGCAGACCGCTATCGATGAAGACCTCTCCCGAGGAGATGTACTCCAAGAGATTGGACGCGTACAAGCGATTCGCCGACGTGACCGTACATAGCAACGAAAATGCCCACAACACAGCAAATAAAATAATAGCTGAGTTTGAAAAGCTGAGCTGACGCGGAGGATATGTAAAATGAAGATTCTTGTTATAAACGGGCCCAATTTGAATATGCTTGGGATAAGAGAGCCGAGCATCTACGGAGACCGTTCATTCGGCGCCCTTGAGGAGTTCATCAAGACCTCAGCGAAGGAGCTTGGCGTTGAGGTTTCCCTCTTTCAGTCGAATCACGAGGGCGAGATAGTTGACGTTATACAGGCGGCTTGGGGCGTGTTTAACGGTATCGTGATAAATCCCGCCGCGTATACGCACACGAGCGTGGCTATCCTTGACGCGCTTAAGGCGGTAGGTATTCCCACCGTGGAGGTACACCTCTCGGACATCAACTCCCGTGAGGAATTCAGACGGCATTCATACGTCTCTCTCGTCGCAAAAAAGACTATCTGCGGTCTCGGCTTTGAAGGCTATCGTAAGGCACTTGAATTTTTGTGCGGGAAGTAAGATTGACTATATAGCAACAAAAAGCAATATCATTCCGAAAATCGGTTTGATATTGCTTTTTTATTTTATTTATACACTGTCAAAAGTATCTCTGAGTACGAGGCGCTGTCGGTATTTGTAAGCGAGACGTTGCCGACAAAGATAGATTTGTCGTTTTTATAAACGCATCTGTAAGTCTGCTCCTCACTCTGTATCGGTTCTGCCATATCAAGTTCGCCGCCAAAGGCGGTATCCGCCTCGCCGATAAACGGCGAATCTATGATTATTCTATCACTCGCAAACTTTCCTATTAATTCGTTCGCAAGTCCCGCGGCGGCTCCCGCTGTTTCCAAATTGGTCGGAGCATCGGCGGAGAGTGATATCACTGAAAAATCAACCCTCTCATTTGTCCCCGTATATGTCACTACCGTGGCGCTTCCGCCCGCAAAATTATGCGTCTCGCTGGCAGTCACCTCAAAGTTCTCTTTTTGATAAAGATAGTATACGCCTTTATCTCCGCCACCTACGGTAATGAGTGAATAATCCTTAACAAGATTGGCGGCGACATACGCTGCCGACACGTCTGACACTCCGCACATCCTTATCAGCTTTGGACTCTTTCCACGTATATAATCGTATATGCTTATTATCTCCTCCATACCGAGCGTGGAATTGCGCGGATAGACGTTTAGCACAGATAAGTTCAATGCCGAGAACGGCAACCGTAGCTCGGCGCTTATTTCAAAATTCGCGTGACCTGTCTCGTCGGCGGTAAGCAGACCTGAACTCAAGCGGTCAAGCGCCAACTTCATTCCGTAGGGATTGCTGAACACCACCGATATTCCACGCGAATATGGAAGGATACACGCCTCCGTGTCAACGCAGGTGACGTCGGCGGTATTATTGAGAGCCGTGCTTCCAATACAGATAGCGCGCTCATCACCGACACACTCCTTATCACTCTTGACACTGAGATAATATCCCGCCCTCTCGGCAATACTGTCACGCAGCTCACACGCCGCGCGGCTTGCCTCTGTATCGCCCTTCGGGTAAACTATACTGTAATCCCAAAGCTCAAAGCCGCACAAGGTAACCTTTCCCACCTCATATTCTTCCGAATGAAAAAATTCCGCGTCCTGATTCATAAGTATCTCTCTATCGGCGTAAACCGTTACCGATGAGATAAACTTATCAATAGCGGAAATCGTAGCGCTCTCCGATATACCGCCTATGAGTATGACACCGTTGCGGTAGGCATAGCCAAAATCGTTTATCTTAAAGGTTTTCAGGTAGTCTGCGCTCTCCTTGCGCGACGTGTTTCCAACAAGTATCTCGCGCTCGTCCTTCTCTCGGTCTCCGCTTTGGTAATCATATACTATCTTTGTGTCAGTCTCGGTATTCTCTGCTATCTTATCCGAGAGCCGTTCGGCGGCGCTGTATATCTCTGATGAGCAATCCGAGGGAAGCACTATTATGTACTTATCAACCGAGGGATTACCGCCATCATCATTGTTTATGTTTGAAAAAATCTGCTCGTACGTATTTTGCCCGAGGCGCTCGGCACAAGACGGCAAAGCAAACATCAAGAACACGGCGAATACGAGCAAGGCAAGTAAAATCACTGTCTTTTTCAGTTTATCTGTAATCAAACCGTTCTCCGTCCTTTACTGGAATATATTTTCCGAAGGACACCTCGGATATCTTGGGTATCAAACTCTCTGCCACACCGTGTTTTGTAGCAAAGACCACCTTAACGTCAGCCTCAAAGACAGTATCGTCTATAACCGCGCCAAAGGACGACAGCAGCGGAATGATTCTCTGATATTCAGAATATCCACACCGCAAAGAGAATATCTCGTGTCTCTCGTAGGTTATAATGTTCGCCGCCTCAAGCGCGAGCTTCGCGCCGTGGGCATAGGCACGTACAAGACCGCCCGCGCCCAAGAGTATTCCGCCGAAATATCTGGTAACGACGACGCAAACGCCGTCCACGTCGCTCTTTCTTATGGTATCAAGAACAGGCATTCCCGCAGTTCCCTGCGGCTCGCCGTCATCGGAATATTTCGCCACCCGTCCGCCCTCAAGCAAATAGGCGTAGACGTTATGAGTTGCGTCTGCGTGTTCCTTTTTCTTCTGCTTGACGAATTCCATGGCCTCATCGGCAGTCTTGACGGGCTTCGCATAGCCGATAAACAACGACCTGCGCTCCTCAAACTCGGCACTCGCCTCACGCTCGACCGTCCTATAATAATTCTTCTCTCCCAAATTGCAGCTCCCTCTGACTTAGTCCCAGTCGACCTCGTCGTTTTTCTCTATCTCATCGTCGACGGCGTATTTCAGCATAAGACCTCTCGCCTTTGCGTCAGCCAGCGCCGTGACCTCGATATATTCATGACCGTACTCAACGTTCTCAACGTTCGCGAACTTATAAAGGGTATTAAGCGCGCCCGCGTCGCTGTTGGGTATGCGATAGGTGACGCGCTTCTTGCCGTTAAGAACGAATTCCTCTATCTTGGAGACGAGCAGATTCATTCCCTGTCCCGTCTTAGCCGATATATATACGATATTTTCGTCCTGAGACTTCATTCCCACGCCCGCGAACTCGGCAACGCCGAGGTCACATTTATTGAATGCGTAGATAGTGGGCTTTCCCCCTGCTCCAAGCTCATTCAGCAGATTTTCTGTCACATTGAGTCTTGTTCTGAATTCGTGGTCTGATGCGTCAATGATTATAAGCAGGATATCTGCGTAGCAGGCTTCCTCAAGTGTTGAACGAAAGGCGCTGACAAGGTGGTGGGGCAGCTTATTTATAAAACCTACCGTATCGGTAAGCAATACCGTTTCTCCACAAGGCAGCTCGTACTTCCTCGTGGTAGGGTCAAGGGTTGCGAAAAGCTTGTCCTCGGCGAGTATCCCCGCATCGGTCATTCTGTTGAGAAGCGTGGACTTGCCCGCGTTGGTGTACCCCACGATAGCTATCTTCACGATACCGCTTCTGTCCCTCGACGCTCTCATCGTACTGCGGTTCTTATCCATCTCGGCTATCTGCGCTTCAAGCGAATTTATCCTTCTCTTCATATGTCGGCGGTCGGATTCGAGCTTAGATTCTCCAGGGCCTCGCGTACCGATACCTCCCCCGAGCCTTGACATATCTCCTCCGTGTCCCACAAGTCTTGGCGCGGTATATTTTAGTTGCGCCAATTCGACCTGAAGCTTACCCTCTCCGCTGACCGCGTGGAGAGCGAAGATATCGAGTATCAGCATCGAACGGTCTATAACTCTGACCTTATCACCGACTATATCCTCTATATTTCTTATCTGCGAGGGCGAGAGGTCGCAGTCGAACACAACGAGATTTGCATCGTTACAAGCGCAAAGATAAGCGAGCTCCGCCGCCTTACCGCTACCTATGAGCGTTCTCGGGTCGGGAGTTTCCTTGTTTTGCGTAAGCCTGGCGATAGCTTCACCGCCCGCTGTATCAAGCAAACGCTCAAGCTCGTCAAGGCTCTTATGCAACTCCTCCTCACTCTCACCTCTGCCTACTATTCCCACGAGCACGGCTCTGTCTCGTATTATTTCACCGTTATCCATATATATCCACCATTTTTTTACATATTTTTATAGATTCGCGCTTTTTCAATAGTTTGTCGCCTTATTCGGGTTTTATCCGTTACCAGCCGCGGACGAGCGACTTGAAGCGCTCTCCGCGCTCCTCAAAGTTCTTGAAAGCGTCAAAGCTGGCGCAGGCAGGCGATAGCAGAACTCTATCCCCGCGTCTTGCCACCTCTTTCGCTGACTTAACGGCGCTATCAAAATCAGCGCGCTCCACTATCATCATCTTATCGGGCGCATAACTGCCGCACGCAAGTATCGCGGACTTTATCTTCCCCGCTGTCGCTCCCGTGAGCACTACGCACCTTACACCGTTTTCGCAAAGCGCCTCTGCCAAGGGCTCAAAGGGGATATTCTTATCGTACCCGCCGCAGATGACCACTTTTGGTCCTTCAAGCGCCGAGAGCGCCGCCGCCGTGCGTGTGGGACTTGAATCTATTGAGCTGTTGTAATACCTGACCCCGTCAAGCTCACGCACAAGCTCAAGCCTGTGCGCCACACCGCCGAACGTCTTTGCGACCTCGGTATATACTGAGCGCTCCACAAGCCCATAGGTCAGTCCGATAGCCGTCATATAATTCTCAAGATTATGAATACCAGGGAGTTTTACATCCGATATCTTCAGAACTCTCTCCTCACGCTGACCGTCAGAATATACGATATATCCGTCACGCAAAAAGAGCGCGGACACGCCCGAGCGCAACTCTTCCGCAATCTCGCTAAAAGAGCTTTTCTTTGACGAAAAAAGAATCATATTCCGTCCTCGCTCCCGCGCTATCCTTGCGGTAATCTCATTATCGGCATTGAGCACAAGAAGTCCGTCGTCAGCTATGATACGCTTCTTTGCTTCTATGTATTCCTCCATATCCGTATGCCAGTTAAGATGGTTTGGAGTTATGTTGGTTATTGCCGAACGCATAGGCGGCTGTGTGACCGTCATAAGCTGAAAGCTTGAAAGCTCGAGTACGGCATAGTCATCATCTGTCATCTCGGCGCACCTTGAAAGCAGAGGAGTTCCGATGTTTCCTCCCACATACGCCCTGCCCTTGCCTTCAGCCGAGAACTGTTTTTCGACAAACAGATGCGTCAGCGTGGTAGTGGTAGTTTTTCCGTCACTTCCCGTGATACCGATAAGGTTCGCCTTTGTCAGACTGAGAAACAGCTCCATTTCGGAGCAAAGGAGCGAGCCGCGCTCCACCGCGTCCTTAATAGAGCCCGCATCGGGGCGGATACCAGGTGAGCGAAATATCACATCTCCGTCGATATCCTCAAGATATCTCTCACCCAGAATGAGCCTTACCCCCTTCTCCTCCAGACTGTCACATATCTCGCCAAGCGACGCTCTGTCCTTCCTGTCACGCACGGTGAGAACAGCGCCTGTATCTATAAGCAGACCTATAAGAGGCAGGTTGGATATTCCCATTCCGAGAACGTCACATCTGACGCCTGCGAGGTCTTCTATTCTGTCTATTTCTCTCAAAATATACCTCCCTGTCCGTCCTTTCCCTCAAAAAAACGAACGTCTCTAATACATTATATACTGAAAATAGTGCCTTTGCAAGTGAATTTACGTCATTTTTATGAAAATAATTGCAAAATCCTATTTTCAAATTCGATTTTTTTTGGTATAATGTAATTTGAAAGATAATTTTTACGATAGAGGTCAGCGAGATGTCGATAGATAGTGTAAAAAAATATCTGTCTGCCTACGGCGTAGACGGCAGAGTACGTGAATTTGACGTATCCAGCGCCACGGTAGAGTTGGCGGCAAAGGCACTCGGCACCGACGGAGCAAGAATAGCTAAAACCATATCTCTTGCAAAAAAGGACGGCGGTTGTCTGCTCATAGTCTGCGCGGGCGACTATAAGATAGACAACAAGAAATTCAAGGAGTACTTTGGATTTAAGGCATCTATGCTCTCGCACGAGGACGCTCTAGCTATGACGGGACACGCCGTTGGCGGCGTATGCCCTTTTGACCTACCCGAGGGTGTTGAGGTATACCTTGACTGCTCTATGAGGCGGTTTGAGACCGTATTCCCCGCCGCGGGCTCTTCTAACAGTGCGATAGAGCTTAGCTGCGACGAACTTTTTGCGTTTTCCCGCGCGAAGGCTTGGGGTGACTTCTGCAAGCCTAAAGAAATATAAAGTACATTTCCCCATTAAATACTGAAAAACAGGACGGTAAAAAATGGCTGAAACCAAGAAAAACGTGAAAAACGATTACAACGATCAAAGTATAAAAGCGCTCAAGGGCGCTGACCGTGTAAGAAAAAGACCCGCTGTAATATTCGGCTCGGACGGACTTGAGGGCTGTGAGCACTCCTTCTTTGAGATACTCTCAAACTCGGTTGACGAGGCTAAGGAAGGTCACGGCTCTGTGATAACCGTAACGGCTTATCTCGACAATTCCATACGCGTTGAGGACCACGGACGCGGCGTGCCGCTTGGATATAACGAAGCGGAAGGACGTTGGAACTGGGACCTTATATACTGCGAGCTCTACGCGGGCGGTAAATATGACAACAACAAGGGCGGCGCGGCGTACGAATATTCTCTTGGACTCAACGGTCTTGGCGCTTGCGCTACTCAGTACAGCTCGGAATTTATGAACGTGTTCTCCTATGACGGAACGAATGAGAGCACTATAAGCTTCAGGAAGGGTGAGCCTGTAACCGAGCTCTCTGTCCGTCCTCTCGGCAAAAACGAGAGAAGAACGGGTACCGTCGTCCATTGGAAGCCCGACCTCGACGTATTTACCGACATCAGTATTCCAAGCGAGTTCTTTATTGAGACTATGCGCCGCCAGTCAGTAGTAAACTCGGGCATCAGCTTCGTTCTGAAAATCGAGACCGAAAAAGGAAAATTCTCGGAGCAGACCTTCCTTTACGAGAACGGCATCGTTGACTATATAGGCGAAATGGTAGGCGAGAGCAGTCTCACCCCGCCCGTCCTTTGGCATATGGAAACTCAGGGACGTGACAGAGCCGACAAGGACGAATATAAGCTGAAGGCCGATTTCTCTTTCTGCGTGTCAAACACGGTAAACGTTATAGAGTACTACCACAACTCCAGTTTCTTGGAGTACGGCGGCGCGCCCGACAAGGCTGTCAAGATAGCCTTCGTATACGCGCTCGACAAGTACCTCAAAACGGTAGGAAAATACAATAAGAACGAGTCCAAAATAACCTTCGCAGACGTCGCGGACTGTCTCGTTCTTGTCATCAACAGCTCCTCGACTATGACGTCCTACGAGAACCAGACCAAAAAGGCCATCAACAACTCCTTTATCTACGAGGCGATGACCGATTTCCTCAAGAAAAATCTTGAGATTTATTTCGTTGAAAACCCAAACGCCGCCGAGATATTCGCAAATCAGGTGCTCGTCAACAAGCGAAGCCGCGAGAATGCCGAGGCAACAAGACTTAATATCAAGAAAAAGCTGACAGGCTCGCTTGATATCGCCAATAAAGTTGAAAAATTTGTAAACTGCCGTTCCAAGGACCCGAGCATTCGTGAGCTTTATATAGTTGAGGGTGACTCGGCGCTTACCTCCTGTAAGCTGGGCAGAAACGCTGAATTTCAGGCTATAATCCCTGTGCGCGGAAAGACTCTCAACTGTATGAAGAGCTCCTACGACAAAATATTCAAGAGTGAGATAATAACCGACCTGTTGCGCGTTATCGGGTGCGGAGTTGAGATAAACGGCAAGGTCAAGGGCGACTTTCCCTCCTTCGACATCAACTCTCTGCGTTGGTCGAAAATAATCATTTGTACCGACGCTGACGAGGACGGATTCCAGATACGCACTCTGTTGCTTACTCTGTTCTACCGTCTACTCCCCACTCTCCTTAAGGAATCCCGCGTGTTTATCGCAGAATCCCCCCTCTTTGAGATAACCGCGAAAGACAAGATATATTTCGCTTACAACGAGTTTGAGAAGGCGGATATACTGAAAAAGCTGTCTGGACAGAAATATACGCTCCAGCGTTCCAAGGGACTTGGCGAGAACGAGCCCGATATGATGTGGCAGACGACTATGAATCCCGCCTCCCGACGTCTAATAGCGGTAACTCCCACTGACGCGGCAGCGACCGAGGCTATATTCGACACACTGCTTGGTGACAATCTGCCCGCCAGAAAGCAATTTATCGCCGACCACGGAACGGAATATATCAAGGACGCGGATATATAAAAATTAACAAATAGCTCTTGTTATAGAAACAATTATTTGATATAATACTTGGTCGACAGAATTATCAAGAAAGGTGTTCCTCTAAGATGAAAAGATTTACTGCCATTGCGATGGCTATTATACTCTGCTTGACTTTCCTTACGTCCTGCGCTAAGGACGACGGCGTACCCGACGGGATGAAGCTGGCATCCTGCGCGGACGAACCCTTCAAGCTCTACGTGCCAGAGGAGATGGCTTTCAACACTGAT
>JAZQWY010000092.1:0-1837 GCA_045632545.1 Eubacteriales bacterium
ATTTGCGCAATAGTTCGGATTTGTTACGTTTGGTGACCCGTTGGGAGGGCAGTAATCCTCGCAGGCTCGGATAACTGCGACAAGTTGCGGTACGATTTAATATGTTAGTGACAATAGATTAGCAACTTGCACTCATCTCGCAATAGAGTATTCAACAAAAAGAAAATACCGTCGCTATTGCGACGGTATTTCTTTTTGCTGGTGACCCGTGGGAGAATCGAACTCCCGTTACCGCCGTGAAAGGGCGGTGTCTTAGCCGCTTGACCAACGGGCCGATGGTAGCGGAGATTGGACTTGAACCCATGACCTACCGGGTATGAACCGGTTGCTCTAGCCAACTGAGCTACTCCGCCACATACTTGCTCTCGCAAGCGCTTGATTATTATACCACGGATCTGTCTGTTTGTCAATAGCTTTTTTGAAAAAATATAAAAAAATTTATCTTTTTTTGCGATTTTTTTGAGTTATCTCTTGACTTTGGTTTTGATGTGTGATATAATTCTTTTGTTATGTATATTCCAAAAGCTTTGACGGGGAGTAGTAGAGTCTTGAGCAGGCACAGAGAGCGGACGGTTGGTGCGAGTCCGCGTTGCGATTTTCTCGAAGTCGCCCCCGAGCCGCTTGAGTGAGGGTATTTCCGCCAGCTCTTGCCGTCCCCTGCGTTAAAGGGTAGAGATAGGTCGATGCTCTCATCGGCTTAAGTCAGGTGGTACCGCGTGCTAACGCCCTGATGGGTGTGGTGCGCCTTTTTTATTTGTTTTTTATTTTGATCAATATATGGAGGTTTTTATGAACTCTTACAATGAATTGCCAAAGGTATATTCGCCCTCCGAGTTTGAGGACAGAATATATCAGAATTGGTGCGATAAGGGATACTTCACGCCCGACGTTAACGATCCCGCGCCTTCCTTCTCGGTGGTTATTCCGCCTCCCAACGTAACCGGACAGCTCCACATGGGTCACGCGCTTGACGAGACTCTTCAGGACATCCTCGTTCGTTACAAGAGAATGCAGGGCTACAACACCCTTTGGGTTCCCGGAACCGACCACGCAGGTATTGCTACTCAGATCAAGGTTGAGGAGCAGCTCCGCGTTAACGAGGGACTTACAAGATACGATCTCGGACGTGAGAAGTTCCTTGAGAGAGTATGGGATTGGAAGCACAAGTACGGAAACAGAATTATCAGCCAGCTCAAGAAGCTCGGCGCATCTTGCGACTGGACCCGCGAGCGTTTCACTATGGATGAGGGCTGCTCTAAGGCAGTTCGCGAGGTATTCGTAAACCTTTACGACAAGGGACTTATCTACCGCGGATACAGAATTATCAACTGGTGCCCGCACTGCCTTACCGCGCTTTCTGACGCTGAGGTAGAGTACAAGGATCAGCCCGGTAATTTCTGGCACATCAAGTACCCGATCAAGGGCGAGGACGGCTACGTAGAGATAGCTACCACACGTCCCGAGACTATGTTCGGCGACACCGCAGTTGCGGGCAACCCCGAGGACGAGGCAACAAAGCACCTCATCGGCAAGACTCTTATTCTTCCCATCGTAGGCAGAGAGATTCCCGTCGTTGCCGACGATTACGTTGAGATCGGCTTCGGTACGGGTTGCGTTAAGATCACCCCCGCACACGACCCCAACGACTTCCTTGTTGGTCAGAGACATAATCTTGAGCAGATCAAGGTTATGAACCACGACGCTACTATGAACGCGTATGCGGGCAAGTACGAGGGAATGGACAGATACGCTTGCCGTAAGGCTCTCGTTGCAGACCTTGAGGCAGAGGGATATCTCGTTAAGACCGTTCCTCACGACCACAACGTAGGCGTTTGCT
>JAZQWY010000093.1:0-2005 GCA_045632545.1 Eubacteriales bacterium
CGGCTGAGCGAAAGCTCAGCCGCGTTGACTGTTACACGAGTCAACTGTAGAACCTATGGTTGCCTATGCGAAATTCAAAAACTCTGTTTTTCGCTATCCAATTATTGGTGGCTATTCTCGGATTCATAAAGAAAAGAATCCTGTCCGAGATACTGTATCCCTCAAGACATATCTTCGCCGCGATTATCGCGGACGCCGTAGGCTTCTGATATATCGTGCCGAAGGATACGGGAGAGAACTGCGTTCCGCCGCGCCTGTCAAAAATCACTCCGTAGATAGTGTTGGGGTACTTGGAGCTTGTCTTTCTGTTCATCACGACATTCCCCACCGCTATCTGTCCGAGCAGGCTCTCGCCCTTTGCCTCGGCGCTTATGATACGTGAGAGCCAATAAAGGTCGTCTGCGTTATAGAATCTATCCCCCGACACAGGCATAATACCCGTATTTTTGAGTGTTACGGCGCGGTTTGCGCTGTTCCAGCCCACCTCAACGCCGAGAGCCTTTGCGATAGCTCTGACGGGAACGAACATAGTATCGCTTATTATTCTAATACGCTCCACGGTATAGAAGCATCTTCCGTCCTCATACACGTAGTAATCTCCGTCGGTAACAGTTGCGACCTTCGTACCCTTGGTCACAACTGCGGTACGCGTTCTCGCATCCCAGGTAACGGTACATCCGCCAACGATATCGCAGAAATCTCTCAGAGCCACGTATGTAACAGAATTAATAAGCGCCGAGCGTCCCGCAAGGACCGCTTTGCCGTCCATATAGATATTGACTGCCGACGAGCCCTGCGGAAATGCTATGCTCTTTTGTTCCGAAGCTGACGCTCCGATAGAAAATCCCGATATCAGAACTACGGCGCTCAGCAAGAATGCCACTATTTTTTTTGTCATTTTTCTCAACCATTTCACCTCCTTGTCCTTTCAACCGAGAAAAACGGTTTTCCTCGGCTGTATGATAATTATAACAGAGGCGAAGCGTTGCAACAAGGCACAAGTTCTTCCGATAAAGGAAGGATATGACTTTGATTCTTGATTTTTACTTTGAAATATATTCCCAAAATCGCTATCAAAAACCAACACATCCCACGACAGCATTGAGGGGACAGCCGTTGTGACGACCGTCCCCCTCAATGGAAATATATTGCGGTATATCCAATATTTTTTATGATAAAAATCTATTCTTCCTTGATTTTTATGATAACCACCGAGATATCGTCGTTGCCGTTCTCGTTTCTTGCTCTCTCCACTATAAGGTCGGCGGTGCGCTCAAGTCCCTCTGACTCAACGCTCCGCTTAAGCATATCGAACAGCCACGGGCATTCCTCCTTGCCCTGTGTGACACCGTCGCTGACCATAACTATAACGTCTCCGTCACCCACGTCAAAGCTTATCTTTTTGGCGTCAAGCTCACGGATTATTCCCACGGGCACAGTCTTTGAACGAAGCTTAAAGAGACTTCCGTTGCGGAAGACGTAGCTGGGCGCGGCTCCGCTTTTATAGAACGCCGCCTTACCCTGCACGAGGTCAAGCTCCATAAGATCGACTGTCGCCGAGCATTCGTGTATACTGCCGCCGCCCTTGTTACGCAAAAAGCCGTTGAGCATTCTCAGCGAGCTGTCGCATCTGTTACCTGACGACAGCATCTTCTGCATAAACATAGCGCATATTCCCGAGGTCAGAGCCGCATCTCGCCCCGAGCCCATACCGTCGCTGATGAATGAATAGAATTTATCCTCGCTGTTCTCAAATATGCTTACCGTATCTCCGCAGAAGGTATCCTCACCGCCCGCCATAAGCGAACGTTTGGCAAACTCAGCGCTTATACGCCGCTTTGAGGACAGGAGCATCACCGTTCTGCCGTCGCCAAGCTCACTTATTCCGTTCTCCTCAAGGGGGACTCCACACACCTCCTCGACTATATTTAGTATCCTTTTTCTCTGACTGTGAAAGACCGCCACCGAGGAAGCCGAGAGCATCACTCTGCGTTTACGGCTTCCG
>JAZQWY010000094.1:0-1617 GCA_045632545.1 Eubacteriales bacterium
AATGGATAGGATAGAGCACGCGGGCTGGGGAACGAGACGCTTTGACGTGGGGAGAAACGAGGTCGAGTGTTTTCTCGTCTCAAACGCCCTGTATTGGCTGAACGAGTTTCACGCCGACGGACTGAGGGTTGATGCGGTAGCATCGATGCTCTATCTTGATTACGACAAGAAGCCGGGCGAGTGGGTGCCAAACGTCTATGGAGATAATAAATGTCTTGAAGCTATAGCCTTCTTCAAAAAGTTGAATTCAGCAGTGAGAAATCACAGTCCCTCGGCTATTATGATTGCCGAGGAATCGACAGCCTGGGCGAATATCACGACCTTTGATAACGACGGACTTGGATTTGACTTCAAGTGGAATATGGGGTGGATGAACGATACTCTCGCGTATGCTGAGGAGGACCCGCTTTTCCGCAAGTATCACCACGAAAAGACTACCTTCTCGCTGACCTATGCCTTCGGCGAAAAGTATATACTTCCCATATCACACGACGAGGTCGTTCACGGCAAGAAGTCGTTTCTTGACAGAATGCCGGGCGACTATTGGCGTAAATTCGCTGGGGCGCGCGCCTTTATGGCGTATATGATGACGCACCCCGGAAAAAAGCTTATGTTTATGGGCGGCGAGATAGGTCAGTTTAGGGAATGGGATTATGAGGGACAGATAGAATGGTTCCTTCTCGATTACGACGCTCATGCTAAGTTCCAGCTTTACACCGCGGAGCTGAACAATCTCTACCTTGAAAATCCCGCGCTGTGGCAGAACGACACATCGTGGGACGGATTCAAATGGATAGACCCGAATAACAGAAATCACAGTATTTTGTCTTACCGCAGAATAGATAACCGGGGAAAAGAGCTTATCGTTATGATAAACTTCACACCCGAGGTGAGAGAGGATTATCTTCTCGGTGTACCTTGCGCGGGAGTTTACGAGGAGATATTCAATTCCGACGACGAGAGGTTCGGAGGAAGCGGGGTAGTCAATATGGGAGATATACGCACAACGGGAAATGAGTGGAACTATCTTCCCGATTCGGTACGTCTCAGAGTGCCGCCGCTTGGTGTGACTGTACTCAGATGTAAGCGCCGTGCGCCGAGAGCGCGTCAGGAATAAAAACAATAAGCAAATATCGAACAGCAAATATCAAAAACCGTTGTAGAACGAGAAACGATTTTCTGCCGCAAAGCGGCTCAAGGGGGATATTATGTTTAGAAAAAAAGAATGTGTGGCAATGTTGCTTGCAGGAGGTCAGGGAAGCAGACTTTACGCGCTGACTTCCAAAACGGCTAAGCCTGCCGTACCCTACGGAGGAAAGTACAGGATAATTGATTTTCCTCTCTCAAACTGTATCAACTCGGGACTTGATACGGTAGGTGTGCTTACCCAGTATCAACCGTTGGTACTGAACGACTATATCGGAAGCGGTCTGCCTTGGGACCTTGACCGTGAATACGGGGGTGTTAAAATACTCCCACCATATCAGGGAAAGAAGGGCGCTGATTGGTATAGAGGAACTGCGAACGCCATATATCAGAATATGGAGTTTATCGACAGATACGACCCCGATTACGTACTTATTTTGTCGGGCGACCATATATATAAAATGGACTACT
>JAZQWY010000095.1:0-2546 GCA_045632545.1 Eubacteriales bacterium
GCGGACAACACCGTGGCGCTGTGCGACCATGTGTGTGTATTTTATTGTTCGCGTGGCAATCAACCGACGCAAGCGGAGATATTATACCATATTATCCATTATTCTTCAATAGCGAGATTTATATTTAACAAATTGTTTACATTTTCACTAGGTACTCATACACTCTTGCGTCACGTTTTCGTCGGCTCAGCAGTCCCACCGCGCGAAGCAGATTCAAGGTGCCGTAAAGAGGTCTTCCTGCCATTCCCTTAATCGCTCCGTATTCCTTGGCTGTAAATACCGAGGGACAGCCTTCCAGCAGATATCTATACGACTCCGCGCCGCAATACGCTTCTTCTCTCAACAATTCTCTCGGAAAAAGCTCCGAATCGTACTTCCCCGATTTTCTGTGTCTCACCGCCTCGTCGGAATATCGGTACTCGTCAGCCGAGATATACATAATAACTATATCGAGCCTATCGTTCTTCACAAACTCCGATATGCGCAAAAGCTCCTGAGCTATCTCTCCCGACTTTATCCGCTTGGGCGACCGCCTACACCGCAGTATCTCACCCGTCTCTTTATCAATACGGATTATGCGCTTGGACGCTATGACGGGGTGCAGGACGGTCACTGAGAAATCTGTCTTATTAAGGTAATAATCCAATTTGTCCCTCAGCGGGTAGAGACTTCCCGTCTGTATCTCGGTGATATGTCCGTCGCAGAAGACGTCCGCCACATATTTTCCAACCTTGACCTCATAACATTCGGGGCGGTTTGTGACAAGTCTTTTCAGAATAACGTGTAACCGTTTTTCCTTATACGTGCCGATACTGTCCCTCGTATAATATCCCTCTCCGTATTTCTCACATAGAGTCTCAAAACGTTCCTTATCATCACTCACGTCGCAATACCCGCGAACTGATTGCGATACAGCTTATGGTATTCGCCGCCAAGAGCCAGAAGCTCCTCGTGGTTCCCTGCCTCGGCAATAGTTCCGTCCTTTACAACAACAATTTTATCCGCGTCTCTTATGGTCGAGAGCCTGTGCGCGATAATAAGCGAGGTTCTGTTTTTCATAAGCGACACCATAGCCTGCTGAATGTGCATCTCGGTTCTTGTATCCACGCTTGAGGTTGCCTCGTCAAGTATAAGTATCTTGGGGTCTGCCAATACAGCGCGAGCAATAGCGAGAAGCTGTCGCTGTCCTGCAGAAAGGTCGCTTCCCGACTCGGCAAGAACCGTACCGTAGCCCTCGGGCAGTCTGTCGATAAAGCTGTCCACCCTCGCGTGGCGCGCCGCGCGCTCCATACTCTCGTCAGTAGCCTCAAGCCTACCGTACTTTATATTTGCCGCGATTGTATCCGAGAACAGCACAGTGTCCTGAAGCACTATCGCTATCGCTCGGCGAAGCGTGTCCTTGGGGATATCCCTTATGTCGATACCGTCTATCGTTATCCTTCCGCCGTCAAGCTCGTAAAACCTCGTGAGCAGATTGACTATGGTGGTCTTTCCCGAACCCGTAGCTCCTACGATAGCTATCTTCTGCCCCGCTTTTACCGATAGGTTCAATCCCTTCAGCACAGGCTCACCCTTCTCGTAGGAAAATTCTATATTTTCAAATTCGATATTTCCCTGAATGTTCTCTACCTTTATATCGCTTTTGCCATCGTTTATCTCGTCGGCACTGTCCATTATCTCAAATATCCTCTCAGCGCCCGCGAGAGCCGTAAGTATCGAGGAATACTGATTGGCTATCTCGTTCACGGGACGTGTGAATTTCTTGGAATACTGAAGCATCGACTGGATATTACCGATAGTCAGCGGTCTCATAAAGCTTATGGGGTTGAGCACGAAATATCCGCCGAATACGGCTATCATAACGTACTGCATATTTCCAAGGAAGTTCATACAAGGTCCCATAATAGAACCCCATACTCTCGCCTTAATACTGCACTTTTTGAATTCCTCGCTGGTTCGCGCAAAATCCTTAATCGCCGCCTCCTCCTTGCCGTAAGCGACCACGGTCTTATAAGAGGTCACCATTTCCTCCACCTGACCGTTGAGCTCTCCCATCAGCTTCTGTCTTGTCACGAAATATTTTCTCATAAACTTAGCCAAATTTCCCGACACGAATATAGTCATCGGTACGGTTATGCAAGCTATAAGCGCCATTATCCAGTTGTAGTAAATCATCATTGAGAACGCGCCAACGAGAGTGAACACGCTGGAAATTATCGAGCTTATCGACTGTGACACGGCGTTTGACACGTTTTCAACGTCGTTTGTCATTCTCGACATTATATCTCCGTGCCTGTGCGTATCGGTATACTTTATCGGCAACTTGGATATCTTCTTGAAAAGGTCGTTTCTCAGAGTGTATACCGTATTCTGCGAGAGCTTCGCCGCGATAATACCCTGAAAAAAGCTCATCAGCGCACTGAAAACGAAAAGCACTCCCATAGCGGCAAGGTATCTCACCATGGCGTCAAAATCAACTGTAAGTCTTCCGTCAACTATTCTAACCGTATCTATCGCGGCGCCCTGCAGGGCGGGACCCGCAAGGT
>JAZQWY010000096.1:0-4430 GCA_045632545.1 Eubacteriales bacterium
CGAAACCCGAAGGGCGAACAGCAACGCTGTTCGGATCTCGCAGGGGTATTAAACCTGCTTTATGGAAAGTATCCCTTGGGCTGTACTTTTTTATTGCGTCAATAAGAAATCGCTTGACTTCGTGGGAGATATGTATTATAATGAACAAGGTATATAAGTTTATAAATAATGTTACAGGAAGGTCAAAAAATGCCCGAATTGCTTTCCCCCGCGGGGAATTTTGAAAAACTTAAGGCGGCTCTCCTATACGGGGCAGATGCGGTTTATCTTGCGGGACAGTGCTTTGGTATGCGCTCCGCCGCCGATAACTTTACCGATGACGAGCTCTTTTCCGCCTCGGAATACGTTCACGAAAGAAATAAAAAGCTTTACCTCACGGTAAACACAATGCCTCACGGTCACGAGTACCCACTACTCAGAAGCTATCTCAAAAAGATAGCTAATGCGGGGATAGATGCGTTTATCGTGGCAGACCTTGGCGTACTCGGTGAGATAAAGGAGATAATTCCCGACGCGGAGATACATATCTCAACTCAGGCGAGTATCGTCAGTCCCGCATCGGCGAGAGCCTACGCGGCTCTTGGCGCTAAGCGTCTCGTTCTTGCGAGGGAGCTGAAACTCAGTGAGATAAGAGCGATAAAGGACGCGCTTCCGCCCGATATTGAGCTTGAAGCCTTTATTCACGGCTCTATGTGCGTTTCGTATAGCGGAAGATGTTTGCTTTCCAACAGCCTCACGGGCAGAGACGCCAATCGCGGCGCTTGTACTCAGCCCTGCAGATGGAATTATAAGATAATCGAGGAAAAACGTCCCGACGAGCCGTATCCTATCGAAGAAAACGAGCTTGGTACGTTTATAATGTCCTCAAAGGATATGTGTACTATAGGTATCGTTCCCGAGCTTATCGCGTCAGGGATAGATTCCTTCAAGATAGAGGGAAGAATGAAGAGTGCGTATTATACCGCGGTAGTCACGAACGCTTACCGTATGGCGATAGACGCGTACCTTCGCGATCCCGCAGGGTACGTTTATGACAGCGCGCTTATGACCGAGCTTGAGAGTGTGTCTCACCGAGAGTATGCCACGGGATACTATCTTGACGAGCCTATGAAGAACGCGCAGACAGCGCAAAGCACGGGGTATATCAGGGAGAAGGCATATTTTGCCACGGCGGTGGAATATGATACTGATGAACTGCCAAAAGGTATCACTGCCGAGACCGAGAACGGACGGATATACAAATTCATTCAGCGCAACAAGGTTAGCGTGGGAGACAGCGCAGAGATAATATCTCCGAGAAAGACAGGCAGAGCCTTTGAGGTCGCCGAAATATACGACGAAAAGGGCACGCCCGTGGAATCTGCCCCGCACCCCGCGATGCTTTTTTACGTGAGAGTGCCCTTTGAGGTCAGCGCGGGAGACATTATGCGCTCGGGCAGAGAATAAATTAGGAGTTTTTGATATGTTTATTTTCGAGATACTGAAGGCTATACTTTTCGGTATAGTTGAGGGAATAACAGAATGGCTTCCCGTAAGCTCCACTGGGCATATGATATTGCTTAATGAGTTTTTGCGGCTTGACGTGTCCGATGAGTTCTGGGAGATGTTCGAGGTGGTCATACAGCTCGGAGCTATACTTGCCGTTGTCGTGCTTTTCTTTCAAAAGCTCAATCCGTTCGCGCCATCAAAGAGCGCCGACGAAAAGAAGGGAACCTGGTCACTCTGGTTTAAGGTAATAGTGGCTATAATTCCCTCGGGTCTTGTGGGTATACTGCTTGACGATTGGTTCAACGAGCATTTTTATAACTATCTTGTGGTCGCGGTAGCGCTGATAGTTTACGGCGTGGCGTTTATAGTGATAGAAAAGATAAGAAAGCCGCAGGACGCTATTGCCGATACCACAGACAGGATAACCTACAAAGAAGCTCTGCTGATAGGAGCTTTTCAGATACTCGCTATTATTCCCGGTACGTCACGTTCAGGCTCGACCATACTTGGAGCTATGCTCTTTGGTCTTTCAAGAACCGCGGCGGCGGAATTTTCATTCTTTATGGCTATCCCCACGATGCTTGGGGCAAGCGCTGTGAAGGTGTTGAAGTTCGCGTCAAGCGGTGTGGCAGTGAGCGTCAACGAATGGATAATCTTGGCGGTAGGTTGCGCCGTGGCGTTCGCGGTGTCACTCGCGGCGATAAAATACCTTATGGATTACGTCAAACGCCATAGCTTCTCAGCCTTCGGTGTTTACAGAATAATTCTCGGCGCGGTAGTTATAGCCTACTTTTTTATAAAGGCTTAAGAGGTTGACGATGGAAAAATTAAATATTCCATACACGATAATAGTCGAGGGGAAATATGACAGGCTTAAGCTTTTGAATATTTGCAATGCGAGGATAATTACTACCGACGGATTTGGAATATTCAAAAAGAATGAGAAGCTTGCGTTGATACGTAAGCTTGCAGAGAAGTTGCCGATAATAGTGCTGACCGACAGCGATGGGGCGGGGAAGCTTATACGCTCCCACCTGACTAGCGCGATACCGACCGAGAGGATAATCCAGCTCTATACCCCGAGAATTGCGGGGAAGGAGAAGAGGAAGACTGAGACTTCCGCCGAGGGAATGCTCGGCGTTGAGGGGATAGATGACAGTATACTTTACGATATACTGAAGCCTTACGAGGACGGCGAAGCATTCGCGGCATTCCTCGAAAATCCTCTGTCAAAAGCCGATCTTTACGAGGACGGACTTATGGGTAGAGAAGACAGTGCGGCGCGTCGTGACGCTATTTCCAAGCGTTTAGGTCTGCCACGCGGTATGACCTCAAACGCTCTGCTCGCCACGTTGAAGATAATTCTAACGTATGACGAATACCTTGAATTGGTTGGCAGATGATATGCGTTTTCTTAGCACAATTTTGAAAAAATTCTCAAAACGCTTGACAATCGGGTAAAATTTAAGTATAATAAATGTGTTTGCTATAGATTATCAAGCAAAGCCTTGCAAAATTGAAAAAGCAAAAAAGTTAAATTTAGTAAAGAAAAGGTATAAAAAGGTGATGAAATGAATTACGAAAGTGGATTTGGAGCCAATGGATCTCCTTACGAATATGATGTGCCAGTTTCCAAGAATATGAAGACTACATTGATGAAGCTTGCTTTGTGCTTACTGTATGCGGCTTGGGGAATAGGTTTCTTAGTGCTTGGCTCTGTTATCAGGTTGATATGGCCTTTCTTGGCGTTTATTCCTTTATCTCTTTGGGGGTTGTTTTACTTAACCTGGAGATATACTCAGGTATCTTATCAGTATTCCTTTTTTTGTGGCGAAATGAAGGTGTTGCGTGTCTTTGGCGGTCGTACAAAACGTTTGATTTTTAACGTTAAGATAAAGGAACTTACCGGTGTATATGCTTGTGACGGGAAACAGGAAGAGAAAATTAATCAATTCTCCCCAGACAAAGTGATTTTTGCAGCTTCGTCAGAGAATGCTTCAAACTTGACTTTAGTTTTTTGTACGAATGAAACAAATGAAAAGATAGCTCTTTATTTTGAGGCTGACGAGAAAGCTAATCGTATTCTTCGTTATTATAACGCTTCCGTTATGGAGACCAAGTGATAAAACGTTGAAAGTGAATGTTAAAAGGCAATATCAAACCGATTTTCGGAATGATATTGCCTTTTTGCGTTTGCGTACAGTTGAGGACGCCTGTCCCTACAAGTTGGAGAGGTTATCCTGCTAAATCGCCCATTTGAGTTAGCATATTATCGATGAATATACCGTATCCCGTGGTGGGGTCGTTGATTAAAACGTGCGTCACCGCACCTACAAGCTTACCGTTCTGGATGATGGGGCTGCCCGACAGGTGTGTGGTCAATAAAGGATAACACTTTTTAACGAAAAATTCACAAAAAGTGCCGAGAGCAACCAAGCGGTCACTCTCGGCGGTAATGTTATTCATGTCATTTCTTTATATTATCCTTTGGCTGGAATTTTGTTAGGATCAAGCGTGTAGGTTGTCCAAGTGACCTCGTTGATGTTCTTTCTGCTCTCAACAAGGGAGTCCAATTCGCTCTTCGAAGCAAGTTTTCCGTTGATCGTAAAATAGCTTTCGTTCTCTCCCTCAAAGATTGTATAGAGAGAACTTACCCTTGCGCTATTCTCATTAAATGAAAGCATTGAGATTCCATATTGATGTGAGTAATCCTCTAAATAAGTCGGGGAACTCCAAGAATAACTTCCATCCTCGTACACGCGAGCCATTTCTTTATAGGAGTATTCGTACAAATAGACCGTGCCACAGTGATATCTGAGTATGAGATGATCGTGAATGTTACTTCTCAAAAGCAATTCAGAAATTCCATCGCCATCCATATCCAAATAGCATATCTCATCACTTTCAATACTTCCTATTGAATTGGTTCCAAATGAGAAATA
>JAZQWY010000097.1:0-3579 GCA_045632545.1 Eubacteriales bacterium
ATCCCACCTGCCGCAATACCAAGCCCCTTGTAAAGGCGCGTAACACCGATGAGGAAGGAAGCGCAACCGAGGAGAAGAAACTCGTTATTGCTGACTTCAAGTGCGAGAAGTGCGGCTCCGACGTTGTTCAGAGAATAGGAAAATACGGGCCCTTTTTCGCCTGTGTCCGTTATCCCGCATGTGATTTTACCAAGCAGAAAACGAGAGATACTGGAGTTCCTTGCCCTAAGTGCGGCTCGAAGATAGTTATTAAAAACGGAAGAAATAAGACGGTATTCTATAGCTGCGAGAAGTACCCCGAGTGCGATTTCTCATCTTGGGATATGCCCTTGGCGGAAAAATGTCCCGAGTGCGGAGAGCTTCTTTTCAGAAAGAAGGGACAGCCGCTGATAGTCTGCCATAACAAGTCCTGCGGCTTCAGGAAGCCCGCAGAGGAAAGCAAGACGGAAGAATAATTTCGAATAAACAGAGTTGAAAGGCACGGTCACGGAGAATGAGTGATAAGGTAATCGATATATACGGCGCGGGACTTGCGGGCTGCGAGGCGGCTTGGCAGGCGGCGAGAATGGGAGTAAGGGTGAGACTTTTTGAGATGAAGCCCTCAAAATACACCCCCGCACACCATTCGGAGGGCTTTGCGGAGCTCGTTTGCTCAAATTCCTTGCGTTCGGACAGCGTGATCAACGCCGTGGGACTTCTCAAAGAGGAGCTCAGGCGCTACGGCTCGCTTATAATGAGCGCCGCCGATGCCACGAGAGTTCCCGCAGGCTCGGCGCTTGCGGTGGACAGAAAGCTCTTCTCGGAGTATATCACCGATAAGATAAAGAGCTCGGATATGATAGAGGTCATAGAGGCGGAGGCGGATTCTGTGGACAGAGCGGCTATCTCTGTCATCGCAACAGGACCGCTTACCTCGGATAAGATGGCTGAGTATATTTCGGGGGAGCTTGGTTGCCGAGGACTTCACTTTTTCGACGCGGCGGCGCCGATAGTCGATTTCGAGAGTATAAATATGGACGTGGCGTTTTTCGCGTCGAGATACGACAAGGGTGATGCGGATTATATCAACTGCCCTATGACGAAGGAGCAGTACGACGCCTTTTGGGAGGCGCTCGTCAGCGCGCGGGAAGCGGAGCTTAAGGACTTCGACAGGGAACAGCAGAAGGACTTGAAGGTCTTTGAAGGCTGTATGCCCGTTGAGGTAATGGCTAAGAGAGGACACGACACTCTGCTCTTTGGACCGCTGAAGCCTGTGGGGCTCGTAGACCCGAGAACGGGAGTTGAGTCATACGCCGTGGTACAGCTCAGACGGGAGAACGCCGAGGGCAGTATGTATAATTTCGTGGGATTTCAGACACATCTGGCTTTCCCCGAGCAGAAGCGGGTGTTCGGTATGATACCTGGACTTGAAAACGCCGAGTTTCTCAGATACGGCGTTATGCACCGAAATACCTATCTCAATTCCCCAGAGATGCTTCTCGCTACATACGCGATGAGGTCTGAACCCAATATCTACTTTGCGGGGCAGATGACGGGGGTTGAGGGATATATAGAGTCGGCAGGCTCGGGATTTGTGGCGGGACTTAACGCCGCAAAACGCGCCCTTGGCGAGGAGGAGATAATATTCCCCCCCGCGACTATGCTCGGGGCTATGGCGAAATACGTTTCAAGCGGCACGGGGGCAGACTTTGTGCCTATGAACGCAAATTTCGGTATTATAGAGCCTCTGCCCACAAGAGTTAAGGGCGGAAAGAGAGCGAAATACGAGGCTTTGGCAGAGAGGGCGCTCGGTATAGCCGACGGACTGAGCGAGAAATACGGCCTCGGAAAATAAGCAGAGATTTCCGAATCTATTTGAGCCGCGTTTTGCGGTAAGGAGAGTTTTATGAAGATAATAGTCGACGTTATGGGCGGAGATAACGCGCCTGAGGAGCTTGTGAAGGGAGTTTACGCTTCCTCACTTGAAAATCCCGAGGTGCAGTATGTCTTGGTAGGAGACAAGGAAAAAATAGCAAAGGTAGCCGAGGAGTGTGGCGTTGATATCAGTGCGTTTGCGATAGAGCACACGAGTGAGGTCATAACTATGGAGGACGATCCCTTGTGCGTAACAAGGTCGAAGTCAGATTCCTCAATGAGCGTGGGACTTCGTATGCTTGCTGATGGAAGCGGAGACGCATTTGTCAGCGCGGGAAACACTGGCGCGCTGTTTACGGGAGCGTCTCTCATTGTCAGACGTGCGAAGGGAGTTCGCAGGGCAGCTATAGGAGCTGTATTACCTGCCGAGACCCCACTTTTATTGCTTGATTCGGGAGCTAATATAAACGTTACGCCAGAGTATCTCGAGCAGTTCGCGGTGATGGGCTCGGCGTATATGAGAGAGATGCACGGAATCGAGAACCCGAGGGTAGGTCTGCTCAATAATGGGGCTGAGGACTGCAAGGGAACTGAACTTCAGGTAGCCGCTTATAAGCTTCTTTCCGAATGTGAGCAGATAAATTTCGTGGGCAATATCGAAGGAAATATGGCTATGAGATGTAAGTGTGACGTTCTCGTCACCGACGGCTTTACGGGAAATATCCTGCTTAAAAGCATCGAGGGAATGGGTAAGCTTATGCTCAAAACAATGAGAGACCTTTTCTCGGCTAACGTAAAATCAAAGACCGCTTACCTTCTTATCAAGGACGGTGTTGCGGGAATAAAGAAGAATTTTGACTCGACCGAGTACGGCGGCGCGCCTATCCTCGGTATCGCCAAGCCTGTAATCAAGGCGCACGGCTCGTCAAAGCAGAAGGCGTTCAAGAATGCGCTCAGACAGGCTATATTCTGTGCCGAGCGCGGAATGGCTGAGTCTATCTCGGCGGATATGCAGGCGCTCTCAGCTACAAAGAAGGCGCAGAAGAGCGCGGTGGAGAGCGAAGAAAAATAAACAGAGGAGAGAAAAATGTTGCCAAAACCGCTTGAAAGGCTTGAAGAAACGATAGCTTATAGCTTCAAAGATAAAAAAATAATTACCGAGGCGTTGACACACTCGTCATACGCGAATGAGCTGAGAGCAAGAAAAGTGAACGTTCAGTGTAACGAAAGACTTGAATTCCTCGGAGATTCGGTGCTGTCTATTATCGTCAGCGAGCATCTTTATTCAAAATATAATTCTCTGCCCGAGGGTGAGCTTACAAAGCTGAGAGCGTCTTTGGTGCAGTCCGCGGCGCTTGCGGGATACGCTAACAGAATAAGACTTGGAGATTATCTGTATCTTGGTAACGGCGAGGAGAAGAACAACGGCAGAAGCCGTCAGTCTTTGCTTGAAAACGCCTTTGAGGCGTTGCTCGCGGCTATATATCTTGACGCGGGGAACGAGGGAAAGGAGACGGTCAAAAGGATACTGCTTCCGCTGGTGAAGGAGGAGTTGGACAGGATAAACACGGCGCAGATACACAGCGGTTGCAAGACTGAGCTTCAACAACTCATTCAACAGGCGGAGGGTGATTTCCTTGAATACGTGGTGGTAGGAGACAGCGGACCCGACCATAAGAAGGAATTTGAAGTCGTAGCAAAGCTTAACTCCAACGTAATAGGACG
>JAZQWY010000098.1:0-20168 GCA_045632545.1 Eubacteriales bacterium
AAAGCGCTTTTGTTTTTTGCTGTTAAACAAGCTCAGACCTTATTTCCTTCACTCGGTGAAGGATTTTTTCATATAATGTTTAACGAAGGAGGTGTAAGAATGAAAGGACAACATTATGAATGTTCGCTGGAGATAGGCTCGGTAACGCAGGCTATGAAGGCTCAAGCGGCTCTATCCGCGGCAGCAATACCCTCTGAGGTAACAAAATCTCAATCCTCCTCACGCCACGGCTGTGTCTATGGCATAAGCTATTCTTGTTCTCAGGAGAATAACGTCCGTACCGTACTCGCAAATGCGAGGATCCCCCTTCGGCACAGGACGTAAATGAACAACTATGATAACCTATCTTGACAATGCGGCTACCACCTACCCGAAGCCACAGGCAGTATACGAGGAGGTCTGCCGTTGTATGGCACGATACGGTGGAAACCCGGGAAGAGGCGCCCACTCGCTCTCTCTCGGAGCCGCGGAGAAGATATTTCAATGCCGAAATCTTGTGGCTGACCTTTTTGACGTTGGCGAGCTTGAGCGCGTGGTGTTCACGCTAAACACCACGTATGCGCTGAATATGGCTATAAAAGGACTTCTTCGTCAGGGCGACCACGTTATAATTTCCGACCTTGAACACAACGCCGTATTAAGACCGATATACAAGCTCGCAAAGCAAGGTCTTATCGAATACGACGTATTTCCGTCTATGGTGGCTTCGCAGAAAAGGAACCCCTCCCTGATATGTGCCAAGATAGCCGCCCTGCTCCGCCCCAACACGAAAATGGTGGTCTGCACACACGCGTCAAATATATGCTCATACGTTCTGCCGATAGCACAAATCGGAGAATTTTGCCGCAGACACGGGCTTTTGTTCGTGGTGGACGGAGCGCAGTCCGCGGGGCACTATCCCATAAAGGTGGACGAGATGAATATAAGCGCCCTCTGTATACCCTCACACAAGGGACTTTACGGTCCTCAGGGAGCGGGAATTGTGGCACTTGGCAAGAACGTGATGCTTGACACACTTACCGAGGGCGGCAACGGAGTGAACTCACTTATGGGAGATATGCCCGACTTTTCACCCGAACGATATGAGGCGGGCACGCTCCCCACCCCTGCTATAGCGGGGCTTTGCGAGGGCATCAAGGAGGTAAACAGCCGAGGGATTAGCGAAATATCCGAGCAGGAGGCGTCTCTCTTTACGACGGCGCGCGAAGCGCTTTGCAACATTTCGGGAGTATCGATATACGCGCCCCACTGTGTGGGCTCGACACTGCTGTTTAATCTTCGCGGATTTACCTCCGAGGCGTTGGCTCACGAGCTAAACAAATACGGCATATGTATCCGAGGCGGGTTTCACTGCTCCGCCCTCGGTCATAAGACGCTTGGAACGCCAGACAGCGGCGCAGTGCGCCTAAGCTTTGGAATGTTCAATCAGCCAAAGGACATAGACACACTCGCCAAAGCTCTCTCAAGAATATCCGCCGAAGGCGCGAGATAAAATTCCCCCGATAGACGTTTGTCTGTCGGGGGATATTGTTCGCTCAAAGTGACTAATTAAACAAAAGAAAATCAAGCACATTTCGAGAAGAATAACGAAATATATTGGGACACACTTACGTAATTTTTTTAATTTCAATATTCCTTGAACGGTACAAACTCAGGATCTTCCTCGTTCTCTTTTGTATTTGTTAATTTACAAATATTACAGTAAATATCTCCGTATGCATAGATAAACCAAGAGCTTATTACTCCCCCTAAGGCAATAAAGGGCGAAAGTAGAAGTAATACCAAGAAAAACACTTCCTCTGTTGCAATAGCGAGACAAACGGACAATATGGCAACAAAGAGTGTAAAGCAGAAAGATAGAATTGCTATTACTTTTGCGTATATTTTTATTTTTGCTCCTACGTTATTAAATAACAAAATAAACCTCCTAATAAAAAAGTGTGTCCCAAATAGAGACACACCGAAAAAGCGTATCTCTCATTGTTGTCACACAAGCTTAAAATCCATTTTGGCATAAGCAAAAAGAGAAAACACTTTTTACCAAGTTATAGTTTTCCCAAAATGGATATATTCACTTGTGTGACGCGCTTATTATATCATAATTTTTTACACTTGTCAATAATTTGTAGTTATTTACCCAACAAGTAAGCCCCATCGAAAAAAGTACCTTTTCGATGGGGCAATAACACTTTATATTACAAATCAGCTATCCTGAGCCACAACGGCGATACCAAGCTCCTCAAGTCCCTTGGGGTCGGGCTCGGAAGGACATTTTGTCATCAGCTCGGACGCGTTCTGCACCTTCGGGAAGGCAATAACGTCTCTTATATCCTCAAGTCCAAGCAGGAGAGTTACGAGACGGTCAAAGCCGAAGGCAAGTCCGCCGTGGGGCGGAACACCGTACTTAAACGCCTCGATAAGATAACCAAACTTATCGTTTGCCTCCTCCTCGCTCATACCGAGCACCGAGAACATCTTAGACTGTATCTCTCGGTCATGGATTCTCACAGATCCTCCGCCAAGCTCTGTTCCGTTAAGGACTATATCGTAAGCCTTAGCGCGCACTCTCGCGGGGTCGCTGTCAAGATACTGCAGATCCTCGTCCATAGGCGCGGTAAAGGGATGGTGCATAGCATAGAAGCGCTCGTCCTCCTCGCTGTACTCAAGAAGCGGGAATTCCGTAACCCAGAGGAACTTGAAATCCATAGGGTCAAGCAATCCCATTCTCTTAGCGCACTCGCAGCGGAGCGCGCCCAGCGCGTCGAATACCACCTTGTTCTTATCGGCAACAATAAGAATAAGGTCGCCCGCCTCGGCGTTAAGAGCCTTCTTTATAGACTCATTCTCTTCTTCCGTGAGGAATTTAGCGTATGACGAGGAGATGTCCCCGTTCTCTGCCCACTTCAGCCAAGCAAGTCCGCGAGCCTTATAGGTTTTAGCCACCTCTGTGAGCGAATCTATCTCCTTGCGTGAGAAGCGCGCGCCGCCCTTGACGTTGATAGCTCTTACCGAGCCGCCGTTTTCAATAGCTCCGGCAAAGACCTTAAATTCGGTGTTTCTGACTACGTCGGAGATATCGTTAAGCTCGAAGCCGAATCTTATATCGGGCTTGTCCGAGCCGAAACGGCTCATAGCCTCAGCATAAGGCATACGTATAAAGTCATAATCGAGCGTAGTGCCGAAATAATCCTTAAACAGACGCTTGAGGAAGCCCTCGTGCATCTTCATAACGTCGTCAGCGGTAACGAAGGACATTTCTGTGTCTATCTGCGTAAATTCGGGCTGACGGTCAGCTCTGAGGTCCTCGTCACGGAAACAACGGGCGAGCTGGAAGTACTTATCGTATCCCGACACCATAAGCAGCTGCTTATAGAGCTGAGGAGACTGCGGAAGCGCGTAGAATTTGCCCTGATGAACACGGCTGGGCACGAGATAGTCTCTCGCTCCCTCAGGCGTGGGCTTACAGAGGATAGGAGTTTCGATGTCGATAAATCCGTTCTCCGCGTAGTAATCTCTCGCTATCTTTCCTATCCTTGAGCGCGCGATGATATTTCTCTGCATATCGGGACGGCGCAGATCAAGATAACGGTGCTTTAGTCTTAGCTCGGCGTTTACGTTGCTGTTCTCAACTATCTCAAAGGGAGGAGTTGCCGCCACCGATAGTATCTTCAGCTCGTCCACCGCGACCTCTATCTCACCCGTAGGAAGATTTTTATTGATAGCTCCCTCTCCGCGTCTGCGGACAACGCCCTTCGCGCAAAGAGTGTACTCCGCGCGGATACCGAAAGCGTCGCTAAATATCTTTCTATCGGTCGTATCGTCAAAAGCAAGCTGGATTATACCGCTCCTGTCTCGCAGGTCAATAAATATCAGAGCGCCAAGGTCTCTCTGCTTCTGAACCCAACCCATAACGCATACGCGTTTGCCGAGGTCGGCTGTGCCAAGCTCGGCACAATATGCCGTTCTCTTGTCGTTTGCCGTTAAAAATTCTGCCATTTGTTATGTTACCTTTCTGTGTTAATTTCAGTCAATGATATTTCCCTCGCTGTCAAACAGGGGAAGCTTTTCGAGATAGATAAGGTCCTCTCTGTTCTGAGCGTCACCCTCAGCGAGAATTGTCATTCTTCCGCAGATCTCTCCGCCCGCCTTATGTACAAGCTCCTCAATAGAATTGAGGGACTCGCCCGTGGATATAACGTCGTCCACGATAAGTATCCTCTTGCCCTTTATTATCTCTGCGTCAGCCTTATCCAAGTAAAGCGTCTGCTCCTTAGCCGTGGTGATAGAATGAACGGTAGACTCAAAAACTCCCGTCATATAAAGCTTCGGCGACTTACGCGCGAGAAAATATCTCTGATTTCCCGCAAGTCTCGCCATTTCGTGGACAAGCGGTATTCCCTTCGCCTCGGCTGATATCATATAATCGTATTCGGGCGCTCTCTTGAGCAGCTCCTCGGCGCAGGCTGTGGTCAGCTCTGGATCTCCGAATATAACGAACGCGCCTATCATTAGCTTGTCACTGATGGGACATAGGGGCAACTCTCTCCAAAGTCCCGCAATCTTCATTCTGTAATACTTGTTTTCCATATCCGTCCTCTTGTAAAGATTTATTCACCCTATATTATACACCTTTATTTGAAATTGTCAACAATTAAATTTAACTTACTATTATTCATTGACAAATAATATATAATGTGTTATAATGAGTCTTATCGTGTCGTGATATGAACAAAGGACATTGCGACCGACTTTCATCTTTTCTGCATATTTTCGCAGATACTCGGAGGTTAATTTTGGAAAACAAAATGACGCTTCGCTCCGGCGCTGTTATTCACTCTATCAGCCGCAAGGATGCCGACGCTAAAAATTATCTTACCCGCCATACGCTCTCTCAGATGCACCTGATGCCCTCGGGCGAGCCCGTGGCTTTTGAAATATCAGAAAACGGCAGCGTTATATATTATTTCGACCCTGAAAGAGTGGTTGAAGCTCCTGTTGAGATGTGGTACAGTCCTACGTCCCGAAAGGAGACCTTCACTCTTGAAAGCGGAACTGTAATTGAGAGAATGAGCATAAAGCGCGCCGCCGCTTGTAATTATTACACCGCGGACAGGCTTATTAAAATGAATTACGAGGTAGTCGAGGAACCTGTTGCCTATACCTACAAGGCAGACCGTTCGATGCTATTCTTCTACGACAAAAAGACCGCTAAGCGTCTACCTCTTCTCTGTGTGCGTTGCGGTAAGGATATCCGATACAAAAAGAAGCTCTGCCAGAGCTGCTATGAAGAGGAGATGGCTGTCCGCCGCGAGGAGGGTGACCGTCTGAGAGCCGCAAGCTACGATATGCAGAGAGAAAAAGTGCTTTTCTTCGACCTTGAGCTTACGGGCTTTTACGACCACGACGAAATACTTTCTATCACGGTAGTTGACGGAAACGGTAAGCTTGTTATGGACACGCTTGTCAAGCCCACACACACCAAAAAATGGACGAGAACCGAAAAGATACACGGCATCACGCCCGATATGGTCACTGACGCGCCCCTGCTTTCCGACATCATACCACAGATAAAAGAAATATTCGAGAACGCGGATAATCTTATAGCATACGGAGTATCCACAGACTTCAGCCATATCAAATACATATACGACACCGAGGAGGAGCGCGAGCAGCTTCACTCCAAGATACGTTGCTGCGCCAACGAATACGTAAGATATATCCATGAGCACCGTCCCGACCTTCAGCACGCGTCTCTTATCGACGCTATGGAGTGCTTCGGTATTGAATGGGAGGGCATTCCCCACTCATCGATAGCCGATACCTTCGCCTGCCGAAAGGTATGGAACGTACTATTCCCGAATTACTACCGCGACTGACATTCAATACAGAAAGGAATGTTCGGAGAGGGCTACCCTTTTCCGTGAACGACACTTATGAAAGAGATAATTTTGTGTAAATACGGCGAGATAGTTCTCAAGGGCGCTAACAAGAAATACTTTGAGGATATGCTCTGCCGCGAGATGAGAAAGCGCGCGAGGGCGTACGGAAGCTTTGATATTTACCGCGCTCAGAGCACGATATATATTGAGCCGCTTGACGACTCGGCAGACCTTGACGGTATGTTTGACGCCGCGAGAAAGGTGTTCGGAATAGTTACCCTCTCCCGCGCCGCCGTATGCGATAAGAATATGGACGCTATCGCCGAAACGGTGAGAAATTATATTCCCGATTTTCTCGGAAAAGCAAAGACTTTCAAGGTCGAATCCAAGAGATCTGACAAATCATTCCTCCTCGATTCGATGGAAATATCCCGCGAGATCGGCGGAGTTATCCTTGATTGTTGCAGCAACATTTCGGTTGATGTTCATAGCCCCGATATCGTCGTAAAGGTCGAGATACGTGAGTTCGGCGCGTACGTGTCGGCGGGAGTTTTCAAGGGCGCGGGCGGAATGCCTGTGGGAAGCAACGGACGCGGACTTTTGCTGCTCTCGGGCGGTATCGATTCCCCCGTGGCGGGTTATATGCTCGCGAAGCGAGGCGTGAAGCTTGAAGCAGTACATTTTGAGTCTTTCCCATACACCAGCGAGCGCGCTAAGGAAAAGGTGCTTGAACTTGCAAGGCTTGTCGCCGTTTACGCGGGAGACATCAACGTTCATATCATATCCCTGACGCATATTCAGGAAGAGCTTGTGAAGCACTGCGAGGAGGATTATTTCACGCTTCTCCTTCGAAGATATATGATGGCTATAGCTGAAAGGATAGCAAAGACAAGAGACTGCCACGCGCTTATCACGGGAGAGAGCGTTGGTCAGGTAGCTTCGCAGACTATGCAGGCGCTCGCCGTCACAGATTCCGCCGTGGATATCCCCGTGTTCAGACCTTGTATCGGAATGGACAAGGAGGAGATAATTCAGGTGGCGCGTAAGATAAATACCTTTGAAACGTCTATACTTCCCTATGAGGACTGCTGCACGGTATTCAACCCCAAGCACCCCAAGACACGCCCCGACCTTGAAAAGGTTTTAGTACAGGAAAAGAAGCTGGACTTCGATGCACTCGTCGAGGAAGCCCTCGCGGGTATCTATACCGAGCATATAACTGCGGAATATTGATAAAGTTGAATATACGAAAAATAGCTTACGGCAAAATGCCGTAAGCGATTTTTCTCTTTAACTTGATATTTCAGTACAAAATTGCGGCACAATAACATCAAGATTTAGCGACTAATCTCGCTGATAAATTGGATTTTACTAAACCGCAAAAATGTCATCTATTACAATATACAGAAATGGAACATACATACAAAACAAACTCAATCGTTCCCAAAGACCTTCATAAGAAAAGACAGTATTCTTAAACTTTTCTTTATCACCCATAATAAAAAACGAAAAAAATAAAAATGCAAACACAAATGAGATAATGCAAACGATTCCTCGCATAACATCATTACTCATAAAAGCGCCTATACTCTGCAACAAAGGAAAAAACAAAAAAGTCATAAATCCGATTGCAGAACCCACCCCATGAATTTTCGATGAAGCAGTAACCTTTTCTTTGGCTTTATTTACACTAAATAATCCCGATAAAATTCCTGCGCCTACCGCAAAGATAGCGACCGAAATAAATGTTAATATTGCGAGTATGCTCGAAATTATATTGACTTTCACAAAAAGCAAGAAAGACGTAAATAACAAAAAAACACCTAACCATACAAGCCAAACATTATAAATCTTTCTTACGGGACTTTCTGGACTTCCCAGAGCACTCATAACCATTGTTTTACCGTTATAATCCTTGTAAAAATGTTTTAATATCCAAGGGAGTAAAAATTCGCCGATTATTGTAATTAGCAAAAGCAAATTATGAATTTTGCTACCAATTAAAGCGTTCATCTTAATATCCTTTCGAGCGTAAAAATTCAAAGCTGCAGATGAGTTCCATCATATCACAAAAAACAAGATAGTATTATTCACCTTTTTTGTATAAATAACAGTCCTTATCGTGTGAATATATAACGCCTATTGCTTGTAAATAGGAATAGATAATAACAGAGCCGACAAACGTCATTCCTCTGTTTTGCAAATCTTTCGATATAGCATCTGACAATTCGTTTGTGGTTTTATCTGTTTCATAAAGGGTTCTATCGTTGGTAAAAGTTCTTAAATAGTTATGAAAAGAGCCGTATTCGCAGGCAATTTCCTTAAAAATCTTGCTATTATTGATACTTGCATTGATTTTACGCTTGTTTCTTATGATATCTTTATTGCTTAACAATTCGCTTACCTTGTTATCATCATAGAAAATTACTTTGTCTAAAGCAAAATCATCATACGCTTTTCTGAAATTATCTCTTTTATTCAGAACACACTCCCAAGATAAACCTGCTTGAAAAGATTCCAATATCAAAATTTCGTATAGATATTTATCGTCAGAATTTGGCACACACCATTCATTGTCGTGATATTCGACGTATAGAGTGTTTTTTAAGTTACACCATTGACATCTTTTTTTGCAATCCATTTACATTTGCCTCGTCAAATTCAAGTTTATCTATCAGTTGGATTATATCACAAAAACACATAAAAGTAAACATGACGGCTCTATTTTTGCAAATCGAACCGCCCCGCCCGTGTCATCCTTGAGTGAAGTCGCCCCACGAAATTCTTCGCTTTGCTCAAGAATAACAAGGTGGGGAGACGTAGCGAAGGATCTCGGGAGGATATAAAACCTGCTCTATAAAACAAAAGCCCTGCCGTAGCAGAGCTTGTTGTATATTAAAATATATCTTACGTTGCAATTCTCGGCGCTTAGCGAAGTGAAGTAAGTTATCTGTTCGAGAATTTATACACCGTGGTATAATCGTACACCTCACCCGGTGAGAGTGTGCAATCAGTGAAATTCGGGTGATTTATACTGTCGGGCATATGCTGAGTTTCTAGACAGACAAAGCTCTGCGGTCTCTGCGCAACTCCGCCCTTAAACGGATATTTTTCGTTATTCAGAAAATTTCCCGTATAAAGCTGAACGCAGGGCTGGTCGGTATACACCTCCATAGCCCTTCCGCTTTCGGGATCGTAAAGCTCACCTCTGCGCTCTATATTCCCTGTCTCGCCGCGTGTGAAGTTCAGGCAGTGGTCATATCCGCCCGCTATTTTGAGACATATATCATCACAATAAAAATCTCTACCCAAGGTTTTGGGCGTTCTGAAATCAAAGGACGTTCCGCTGACCGAGCGTATCTCGCCCGTGGGTATAAGTCCTTCGTCGGTAGGCAGAAAGCTATCCGCGTCAAGATATAGCTCGTGGTCAAGAACATTTCCGTCGGTATACCCCGCAAGATTGAAATACATATGATTTGTGAGATTAACGGGCGTTCTTTTATCGGTGACCGCGCGGTAATTTATCGAAAGCGCGTTATCCGCCGTCAGCTTATACGCTACCTTGACGTCAAGCCTCCCGGGGTATCCTTCCTCGCCGTCTGCCGACGTAAGACAAAGCTCCAGCTCGGGCTCGTCTGAATCCTTTTCGGTAACGCTCCAAACTCTTGAATCAAAGCCCACGTCTCCGCCGTGGAGATGATTTTCTCCATTGTTCACCGCAAGGGTATAATCTACCCCGTCAAGAGTAAATCTTCCTTTCGCTATTCTGTTGCCGACTCTGCCTATGAGCGCTCCCTGATATCCGTCGCCGCCCACGTATGAATCAAGATTGTCGTATCCACCGACAACGTCTGCGAGTTTTCCTTCTCTGTCGGGGACCCACAGCTCCATAACAGTACCGCCGTAGCTTGATATTTTGACCTTCATTCCGTTTCGGTTACGCAAGGTGTAAGAATATACCTCTGTACCGTTGGAAAGTGTTCCAAAAAGCTTCTTTTCTATACTCACGTAAAAATTATTCGTTACCGTACCCATCGGGATTATTCTTCTGCCATCTGTAAGAGTCGCGACACATATCCTCTATATTGTACTCAGCCTTCCAACCAAGAACCTCGTAAGCCTTCGTTGGGTCTGCGTAGCACTCGTCGATGTCTCCGGGGCGTCTGTCAACTATCTTATAATTCACCTTGGCGCCTGTTGCCGCCTCGTAAGCCTTTACGATATCAAGCACAGAATATCCCGTGCCCGTGCCTACGTTGAAATGCTCAACGCCCGTGCGCTTCTCTGCTCTCTCGATAGCCTTAAGGTGAGCCTTCGCGAGGTCAACTACGTGTATGTAATCTCTCACGCCCGTTCCGTCGTGTGTGTTGTAATCGTTTCCGAATATGGAGAGACATTCTCTCTTACCCGTTGCTACCTGAGCAACGTAAGGCAACAGATTGTTCGGTATGCCCTTGGGGTCCTCACCGATAAGTCCGCTCTTGTGCGCTCCTATGGGATTGAAGTATCTGAGAATAGATACGCTCCACTCTTTGTCCGAAGCGTGAAGATCCTTCAGTATCCTCTCTATCATCAGCTTGGTCTCTCCATAGGGGTTAGTTGTGGAGAGTGGAAAGTCCTCTGTTATCGGAACGCTTGCGGGCTTTCCGTAAACGGTAGCTGACGAACTGAAAACTATGACCTTAGCTCCGTATTTGCTCAGAAGCTTACAGAGGTTAAAGGTTCCCGTAAGATTATTGTGATAGTACAAAAGCGGCTTCTCGCAGGATTCTCCAACTGCTTTAAGTCCCGCAAAATGGATACAGCTATCTATCTTATTTTCCTGAAATACCTTCTCAAGCGCGTCGTAATCAAGAAGGTCTACCTTATAGCTCTTGAACTCCTTTCCCGTTATCTGCTTTACACGGTCAAGTGCGCAGGGTTTACTGTTGCTGAAATTGTCAATACAGACTATCTCCCTACCCGCATTCAAAAATTCTACCATTGCGTGAGTTCCTATGTATCCCGCGCCGCCTGTTATGAGAATTGCCATTTTGTTCTCCTTAATCTGATTTGAATTTATGTATTAGGTTTTTATTATCAGCTCAGCTTATTGGGATATTTCCCGCCCTCAACAAGAGCCGCTATACAGCTCTTTACCTTATCCTTGTCGTCAGCGTAGGTCACTCCGTACCAGGAATCCTCAGAACGGTATACCTTAACGCTGCATTTACCGCTATTCATAAGCTCGGTAACGGCGAAAGGAAGGTAGTATTCGCATTTAAGCTCGTCTGCGTGGGGCGTAGAAAGAAACTCTCTAAAGCCCTCCATAACTCCGCCGAATATATCGGGTGTGAATCCCCAACAGTTCATTGACGCCACACAGTCAAGAGGCATCTTATATTCAACTCCGTCCTCTACCGACACTGCAATATCTCCCGCGCGCTCTATCTTTGTCCTTTCGGTAACGTCGATAAGCATTCCGTTTTCGTCGACATTACATATACCTCTTGACACAGTTCCGTTCTCGGTAAGCGTGTTGGACAAGGTGTATCCCACCATGCAACACTCACCCTCGTTCTTCTTTGCGTCTAACTTCTCAAAGTGCTTCGCCAACATACGGTAAGCACTCTCACCGTAGAAGTCGTCGGCGTTAATGACCGCAAAGCAGTCGTCAACCACGTCTCTTGCCGCAAGCAGAGCGTGTGCGGTTCCCCAAGGCTTAACACGTCCCTCGGGAACAGAAAAGCCCTCGGGAATATCGTCCAGCTTCTGGAACGCGTATTTTACGTCTATCTTGTCCTCAAATCTCTTGCCTATAGTTTCTCTGAACAGCTCAAGATTTTCCTCCTTAATAACGAACACAACTCTGTCAAACCCGCTTCTTATAGCGTCGAATACAGAGAAGTCAATAATAAATTCTCCATTGTCGGTCATAGGGTCTATCTGCTTTAATCCACCGTAGCGCGAACCCATTCCCGCCGCAAGTACAACAAGTGTCATAATATCCTCCTTAATATTCCGTGCCCATACGGTCACAATTAATCGTATCTATTATACACAATGAAGCAGTTTTTGGTAGTACAAACGACAAATGTTAACATTTTATTTACAAATATTATTGCTTATTTCTTGACAAACTCTTATTTATTTGCTATAATAAAACTGTCCCAAATGAGACAGTTGTATTTAGGAGACGGTTGATGAATATTTTAGAAATATATCCCGAGCTGAAAAACTTTTTGATTTTCAGGTCAGCGAAAAATGAAAATATCTGTCTTTACATCACCGAGGGTAGCTTTTCTGAGCGCATATTTTCGGCGGGCGAGGATATAGCTTCACCAGACGTGAAGAACGTACCCGTGGGACTTATCCTCGACGGACGTGCCTCGGTAAGCTCTGCCGACGACGGAAAGAGAGTTCTTCTGAGGACCGTCGGAACGGGAGCCGTGTTCGGCATCGCAACCCTATATTCGGACGATTCCCCCTTCCCCACCAAGATAAATGCAATATCTCGCTGCAGGGTGTTATTTATTGAGAGAACGGCTGTGTGCGCTCTTATTCAAAATGACGGTAGCGCGAACAGAGATTTTCTCACGTTTCTCAGTAACCGCATAGTATATCTCAACAAAAAGATAAACGCCTTTACGGCGGGAAACGCCGAGAGACGGCTCTCTCTCTTTCTTGCAGACAACGAGACTAACGGCGTTTACTCGTCAGATATATCTATGGTGGCTCTCGCCGATATGCTGGATATCGGGCGTGCCTCTCTCTACAGAGCCTTCGACAGGCTCACCAAGGACGGTCTTATCGAGAAAAAAGACAAGGTCATAATAATAAAGGACAAAGATGCTATGATTGAAAAATATTTCAGCTGATCACATACAAATCGGCGAAAAATATAATGAATAGAAACCAATGAAAGGAAAAACAAAAATGAAAAAACTAAGCACAAAAATTTTACTCGTCATCCTCTCGCTCGTGATGACCGTCCTCCCTCTCGTGTCCTGCCAGAAGCCAGACACGGAGCTTGAAATGAAGATATATCTTCTGAACGGTACTACCGCCCTCGGCGCGTCGAAGCTCATAGTTGACGCAAAGAACGGCAACACTGAGATGAATTACAAGATAGAGACCTTCGCTTCGGCCGACGCGATAACGGGCGCTATCGTTTCGGGCGAATGCGTTATCGCCGCCCTTCCCACGAACGCCGCCGCAAATCTCTACAAAAAGAGTGAGGGCAAGGTACAGCTTCTCGCTATCAATACTCTCGGCGTTCTCTATCTGCTAAGTAACGGCGAGACTGTAACAGACTTCAACTCGCTCAAGGGCAAGACGATATATCTCCCCGGCGCGGGCTCTAACCCCGAGTTCATCACCTCGGCTCTGCTGAAGGCAAACGGTCTGAATGACGGAGACGTAACGCTTGACACCACCACGTATCCCTCCCCCGACGCGCTATCTGCCGCTGTAACGGCAGGCGAGGCAAAGCTTGCGGTGCTTCCCGAGCCTAAGGTGACCGTCGTTACGAGTGGCAACGCAAACGTAAAGGTTGCTATGAACTTCACCGACGAATGGGAAAAGGTATACGGCGAGAATACTATGGCGCAGGGCTGTCTCGTTGTAAACACGGCGTTCGCTAAGGAACACCCGAAGGAAATAAGCAGATTCCTTGACGATTATAAGGCATCTGTTGATTATATCTCCGCCGCCTCCGACGACGCCATAAACACTATAGTTGATGCGGGTATACTCCCCAAGGCTCCCGTAGCCAAAAAGGCGCTTCCAAACTGCAATATCTGCTTTATTGAGGGCAAGGATATGAAGGAAGCTATCTCGGTATTCTACACGAAGCTCTATGAGTCCAATAACAAGTCTATCGCCGCGATACCCGACGACGGATTTTATTATTCAAGGTAAAAGATAAGAGTGAATAGTGAAAAAGTGATGAGGTTTTTCCCGTTTTGCTCTCGAAGCGGGAAAAACAAACAAATCTATTAACTTTTCATTATTACTTGTTCATTCAACGAAAGGAGACGGTATGAAAGGCAAGACGAAGCTATTCAAGTTAATATCAGCAATTCTCTCCGTCCTCTTTTGGATACTCGTGTGGGCAGCGCTATCTTTCAAGGTTGGCAGCGAATTTCTCCTGCCAAGCCCCGCCGACACCCTGCGTGGACTGTCAAAGTTAGCAATCACCGCTGACTTCTGGACGACCTCGGGAATATCTCTCTTGAGGATTCTCGCGGGTATTATAATAGCTATCGCCGTCGGCTCTGCCGCAGCAGTGCTTACGGCTAATATCAGGATGGCGGATTCTCTGCTCTCGCCCATGATGACAGTAATCAAGGCGACACCCATAGCGTCCTTCATAATCCTCGCTCTGCTCTGGATAGACAGAAACACCCTGCCCGTGTTCATAACGGTACTTATCGTTCTGCCTATAGTCTGGTCGAACGTCTCGTCGGGCATACGCTCGGTGGACCGAGGGCTGCTTGAGGTGGCAACGGTATACGGCTTCCCTTTCCGTAAGCGTGTTATGCGCGTATATCTCCCATCGGTAATGCCCTATTTTCTCGCGGCGTGCCGCGCCTCTTTGGGTATGGCGTGGAAGGCGGGTATCGCCGCCGAGGTGCTCTGCACACCAAGGAACGCCATTGGAACGCAAATATATTTTTCAAAGACCTATCTTGAAACTACCGAGCTTTTCGCATGGACCTTGGCGGTGATACTTCTGAGCGTTATTATCGAGAAGCTACTTATCCTCTCGCTTGAAAGACTTGCGGGCAAACTTCACGTCACAAGAACGGAGGCGCGGAATGATAAAGCTTGAAAATTTATCCTTAAAATACGGTGACGATCTTGTCATCGACAGGCTCTCCTATGAATTTGAGAAGGGCAAGGTCACTGTAATTCTCGGAGAGTCAGGAGTGGGAAAGACGTCTATTCTCAATCTTTTAGCGGGGCTTATCAAGCCTACCGAGGGAAAGACCGTGAACAACCACGAAAGGATATCCTATATATTCCAAGAGCCTCGCCTGTTTGAGTGGATGACAGCCCTCGAGAACGTGAGCACTGTAAGCGACACCAAAACAGCAACGGAAATGCTATCGCTTATGGGACTTGACGGCTCACTCGACAAATACCCTTCGGAGCTTTCGGGCGGTATGAAGCAGAGGGTATCAATAGCCCGCGCGCTGGCATACTCCCCTGACGTGATATTCCTTGATGAGCCCTTTAAAGGACTTGACAGCGACAGACGCCGCGATGTAAGCCGCGAGGTGTTCCGACTTATCCGCGGAAAAACCGCTATCATAGTCACACACGACGAGGCTGATACCGAGTTTGCGGACACGGTGCTGAAGCTGTCTCCCCCGCCCGAGAGTAAGCTGTCCTTGGTAAAAAGTAACAGCCCTTTTAGTGAATAGTAACACATATAAAAAGTCAATACTCCCGATATAAAATTGTGTCGGGAGTATTTATTTTTATGTACTACAACAAAGTAGAGATATGCGGTGTAAACACCTCTAAATTAAAGGTTCTGACCGATGAAGAAAAAAAGACGTTGCTTCAAAAGACCAAGGAAGGCGATATGGCGGCGAGACAGGAGCTGATATACGGAAATCTCCGACTTGTGCTTAGTATCATACAACGCTTCACGGGGCGCAAGGAAAATATGGACGACCTGTTTCAGGTGGGCTGTATTGGACTTGTGAAGGCGGTGGACAATTTCAACACGGAGCTTGACGTAAAGTTCTCTACCTACGCGGTTCCAATGATAATCGGAGAGATAAGAAGATATCTGCGCGACAACAACGCCATACGCATAAGCCGTTCTGTCCGCGACCTCGCCTACCGTTCCCTGCAGGTGCGCGAGGAACTTGTCCACGAAAAGGAATGTGACCCCACGGTTGAGGAGATAGCCGCGCGAATGGGGGAAAAAAAGGAAGCGGTGCTTCGCGCTATGGAGGCGATAGTAGACCCTATATCGCTTTACGAGCCTGTTTACAGCGAGAACGGAGACTCGATATACGTTATGGACCAGCTCAGTGACTCAAACAGCTCTGACGAGATATGGCTTGAAAACATTGTCCTCAAGGAAGCCATGAAAAAGCTGAGTGAGCGAGAACGAACGATAATAAATATGCGTTATTATCAGAACAAAACCCAAATGGAGATAGCCGAGGAGATAGGTATTTCTCAGGCGCAGGTATCACGCCTCGAAAAGGGGGCGCTGGAGCATATGCGAAAGCAGATATGATATAGATATCATTTTTTGTGTTTTTATGCAATTTTTTTTGCAAAAATGCTTGACAAACAGAGTTTTCGGTGCTAAACTATCTTTATAAAAATACAGAGGAGTTTGACCGTGATGAATTTCGTTGCTTCCGTAAACAAGTTTTATTACCTTTACTTTTATTGCAACCGATAAAATTAAAGGTGCTTTTTGTTGCGGATTTACGTTTCATCTGTTTTCTATAAGTTAGGAAAATCAAAATGAAGCCTTTCCGGTGAAAAACACCGCAGGCTTCATTTTTGTTTTCGTTGTCTGCGGACGGTTGGCAAATCTTATAAAAAGGAGAAAAATCATGATAGCTGTAATCAAAAAAGGTACTACTGACAAACAAATCGAAAATCTTACGTCCTGGCTCAAATCTCAGGGACTTGACGTTCACCTTTCAAAGGGTAGCACACACACAATCGTAGGTCTTGTGGGTGATACGAGCAGAATAGACGCCGACCTTCTCGGAAGTCTTGATATAGTTGAATCGGTAAAGCGGATAAGTGAGCCCTTCAAGAGCGCAAACAGAAAATTTCACCCCGACGATACCGTTATAAGCGTTGGTAATACCACCGTGGGTGGAGACATATTCACGTACATAGCGGGTCCCTGCTCTGTTGAAAGCGAGGAACAGGTTATGGCTATCGCAAAATCTGTCAAGGCGGCGGGAGCTACTATGCTCCGCGGCGGAGCGTTCAAGCCCCGCACCTCACCCTACGATTTCCAAGGGCTTAAGGCAGACGGTATTGAGCTTCTGCTGAAGGCAAAGAAGGAAACCGGACTTCCCATAGTCACCGAGATTATGAACGCAAACCACCTTCCCCTCTTTGATGAGGTAGACGTTATTCAGGTGGGCGCGAGAAATATGCAGAACTTCGAGCTTCTCAAGGAGCTCGGAAAGACCAAGAAGGCGATACTGCTCAAGCGCGGCCTCGCAAACACCCTCAAGGAGCTTCTTATGTCCGCCGAATACATAATGGCGGGAGGCAACGAGAACGTTATCCTCTGTGAGAGAGGTATCAGAACCTTTGAGACATACACGAGGAACACCCTCGACCTTTCAGCTATCCCACTTCTTCACGAGCTCTCGCATCTGCCCGTGATAATCGACCCATCTCACGCCACGGGCGCTTCGCGTCTCGTTAAGCCTATGGCTTTGGCGGCTGCGGCGGGCGGCGCTGATGGTCTTATGATAGAGGTGCACAACGACCCCCAACACGCTCTATGTGACGGAGCGCAGTCTCTCACCCCCGAAGCCTTTGCTGACGTAACGAAGGCTGTTGGCAGAGTTCTCTCTGCCGTCAAGGAGGACTGATATGACTGTAGGAATCTGCGGTCTCGGACTTATCGGAGGCTCTATGGCAAAGGCGTACAAGGCGGCAGAGCATACCGTGCTCGGATACGACAAGAACGACGCCGCACTCGGCTACGCCGCACTTGCGGGTATCATCGACGGCACGCTGGACAAGGAGACAGTTCCCTCTTGCGACCTGATACTCATAGCGCTCTATCCACAGGCGGCTATCGAATATCTTAGCGAGATAGCTCCCGTAGTAAACACTGAAAAGACAGTCGTTATCGACCTTTGCGGAACGAAAAAGCAGGTGTGCGAGGCGGGCTTTGCTCTTGCTGACCGTTACGGCTTCACATTCGTTGGCGGACACCCAATGGCGGGTACGCAATATTCGGGAATAAAATACTCCAAGGCAACGCTCTTTAAGAACGCGCCTATGGTGATCGTTCCCAAGGTCTGCGACGATATATACTTCCTTGAAAATATAAAAAAACTCCTCGCTCCCGCTATGTTCGGGAATATAACGGTCACCACCGCCGAGGAACACGATACTATGATAGCCTTCACCTCTCAGCTCGCGCACGTTGTGTCAAACGCGTATATAAAGAGTCCCACGGCGCAGAACCACAAGGGATTTTCGGCAGGAAGCTACAAGGATATGACGCGCGTCGCTTGGCTTAACGAAAATATGTGGAGCGAACTGTTTCTTGAAAACAAAGAACCGCTTCTCTACGAGATAGACAGTATCATCGCTTCCCTCTCGGAATACAGAGAGGCTATCGCCGACGGCGACCGAGAAAAGCTTACCTCGCTCCTTCGTGACGGAAGAATAGCGAAAGAACTCGTTGACGGCTAAAAGGAAAGGATTTTTATGAGAACTATAAGAGTTAGAGCGTCGCTGGAATACGACGTTATAATAGACAGCGGAATACTCAACCGAGCAGGTGAGCTCAGTCTCCCCATATGCGGAGCTTGCTCGGCGTGTATCGTCACCGACGATACCGTTGACGCGCTTTACTCCGCCACAGTCGAGAATTCTCTCATAGCGAGTGGCTTCCGCGTGGTAAAATTCGTGATACCGCACGGAGAAGCGTCGAAGAACACCTCGTCTCTTGTCTCCCTGCTTGAATTTTTAGCAGAGAACAAGCTGACGAGAAGCGACTGTATCTTCGCCCTCGGCGGGGGCGTTGTCGGCGACCTTGCGGGCTTTGCCGCCGCGGTATATCTCAGGGGAATAAAATTCATTCAGATTCCCACTACCCTCCTTGCCGCCGTCGATTCTTCGGTCGGCGGAAAGACCGCCGTTGACCTTGTGGCGGGTAAAAATCTTGCGGGGGCTTTTCATCAGCCGTCGCTTGTAATATGTGACTACAAAACTCTTGACACACTTACGCCCGAGATATTCGCGGACGGGTGCGCCGAGGTGATAAAATACGGAATAATCAACGACCGTCCTCTGTTTGACTTGCTTAAAGGCGGCATTCGTGAAAACATTGAGGATATAATCGCCGCTTGTGTAATCAACAAGAGCAAGATAGTAGCGGCAGACGAATTTGACGTGGGAACAAGACAGCTTCTCAATCTCGGTCACACTGTTGGACACGCTATAGAGGCGATATCCGAGTTCGGTATCTCCCATGGAAGCGCCGTGGCTATGGGAATAGCAATAGTCACTCGTGCGGCGGTATCAATGGGCATCTGCCCCGAGGACGACCTTCGCGAGATACTTGAAATGATAAAGAACGCAGCTCTCCCCACTGAATGTCCTTACAACGCTAAGTCTCTTGCCGAGGTCGCGCTTGGAGACAAAAAGCGCTTTGGCAACAGCATAGCTCTTGTCGTTCCATATTCGATAGGTGACAGCAGACTTTACAAGACCGATGTGAGTGAGCTTGAAGGCTTTATACAGAGAGGACTTAACAGATGAACGTAAAGATAACCCCTTCAATCCCTTCGGGAAAGATAAAGGCTATAGCTTCAAAATCTGCGGCTCACAGACTTCTTATCTGCGCCGCATTTGCGGATAGCTCCACCGAGCTTGTCTGCGAGGAGATAAACGAGGATATATCGGCTACCGTCAGATGTCTCAACGCGCTGGGAGCGAAGATAACCAGACGTGATAAGAGTTTTATCGTGCTCCCTATAAGAACACCCCGACAGAACGCGGTACTTGACTGCGGCGAGAGTGGCTCGACCATGCGCTTTCTCGTTCCCGTGGTCTGTGCTCTTGGTTGCGGCGCGTCATTCAAAATGTCGGGCAGACTTCCCTCCCGCCCTCTATCCCCGCTTCGCGAGGAGCTTGAGGCGCACGGCATAGTCTTCTCGGAGATAGGCTCAAATCCCCTGACGGTTTCGGGGAAAATAAGCGCGGGCGAATATCACATTCGCGGAGACGTTTCCTCTCAGTTCATAAGCGGACTTTTATTTGCTCTGTCACTTACTAGCGGCGAGAGCCGTATCATTATAGATGGCAGAACCGAATCCGCGCCCTACATAGATATGACTGTGAATGCTCTCTACGAGTTCGGCGCTGAGCCTGACCAGACCGAGAACGGCTTTTCCGTCACGGGGCGTGACAGATTCATCTCTCCTAAGACGCTTCAGGTCGAGGGAGACTGGTCAAACGCCGCTTTCGCACTCTGCGCGGGGGCGATAAACAAAAAAGCTCGCGTAAGCGTTTTCGGGCTTGATTCTGAATCTACTCAGGGAGACAGGGGGATAGTTGAGATACTCG
>JAZQWY010000099.1:0-7572 GCA_045632545.1 Eubacteriales bacterium
CCTTGAAGAAAATAACATTCTCGGCGTCTATGAAATCATATCCGAGATATTTCGCGAGTATAAGACCGTTAAGATACTCGCCGCGGCTTGCCGCGAAGTCACGTCCCGAACGGTGCTGAAGGGCGTTTTTAACGTATTCAAGCTCACCGCTGATATCGAAGGTAAGACCGAGGTCTTTGATGATGCCGTTATATCTTGCGGCGATCTGCTTGTAGTATTCATCTATATCTTCGTGATTCTTAACCATATTGTAGCAGTTATAAAGCATATCCGTGACCTTAACGTCATCCTTAAAACGCTTACCTGGTGCTGAGGGAACGACGTATTTTCTTGCGGGATCAGCCTTGATAATGCTCGCTACCTGTCTGAAATGCTCGGCGTCTGCCAGCGAGCTGCCACCGAATTTAACAACTTTAACCATAACAAACTCTCCAAAAAATATTGAATGGTAGAAAAAGTCTACCATTCAATATTATAGTGATATTTTATTGCCTTGTCAATATTATTTTCTACATTTTGTAGCAAACACCGAAAATTGACGACAGCGTTCGGAGTTATGTGGGAAATATTACAACTGTTTGTAGGGCGTAAAGGTCAGACGTAGGAGTTGTCACCGCGCGGAGGGCGTGGAGGACGGTGTTCTTCGTCGTCGCCTACGTATCTCTTTGCCTGAACTGAGAAGAGCTCGTAATATCTGCCGCGCTTCGCCATAAGCTCCTTGTGGTCGCCCTCCTCGATTATCCTTCCGTGCTCCAATACGACTATCTTTGAGGCGATAGTGGCGCTGGAAAGTCTGTGGGATACGAAGATAGTGGTCTTATCCTGCCTGAGCTTGTCGAACTGATTGAATATTTCCTGCTCGGCAATAGCATCGAGAGAAGCGGTGGGCTCGTCGAGTATCAGTATATCCGAGTTGCTGTAGAAAGCTCTCGCGATAGAGAGCTTCTGCCACTGACCGATAGAAAGCTCCGTGCCGTCTGCCTCAAAGTATTTCATCAGCGCCGTGTCGTAGTTGTTCGGGAGCGTAGAGATATAGTCGTCTGCGTTCGCCTGAATCGCCGCCTCGCGGATTCGCTTGTTATCAACAGGTATTGTGATATCGCCAAAGCTTATATTTTCAGATACGGTCACGGCGTACTTACCAAAATCCTGGAATATGATACCAAAGGTCTTGTAAAGGTCACGTACGTCGTATTCGCGGATATCCTTTCCGTCAAGCAGGATATACCCCTCGGTGGGGTCGTAAAGACGTGTGAGGAGCTTTAGCAGAGTGGTCTTACCCGCACCGTTAAGTCCTACAAGCACTAAGGTCTCTCCAGGACGCAGAGTGAGATTTATGTTCTCAAGCACCTTTCGGTCTGTTCCCGGGTATGAGAAGCTGACGTTTACAAACTCGATAGTGTGGGGCTTACCGCGGTTCACGGTAAGCGGAGTGTCGGTTGCGGGTACTATTGTCGGATTCTCGTTCATAAAGGATATAAGGTTGTCGATAAAGAGCGTACCCTCGTACACAGTCGCCGAAATTCCTATGAGCGTTGCGACAGTTCCCGCGATAGACGTGAGCGCGCCCGTATAGAGCGAGTAATCACCTATCTGTATATCGCCTTCAAACACTTTAAGCGCGATGACGGCGAAGAATACGCAGTTTATGACGGAAGCTATAAGAGTGGTAACGATATGCCACAGGTTTTCTCTGATTATCAGCTTCCTTATGCCCGAATAGTATTTTGAGAAAACATTTTCAAATCTTCCGATAAATTCATCGGAGAGGTCGAACATTCGTATCTCCTTGACCATATCTTTGTTTACCATAAGCGATGAATAGTAATTCATCTGTCGGCGGTCCTTGGAACGGTGTCTGAGATACATAAAGTTCTTTTTGCGGTAATGGAAGTTTATTGCGGCCGAGGGAACTGAGATGAGCAACATAACGATAGCCGTCCACCACATTCCGGGGGCAGTGGCAAGGATTACGATATAGCTGATAAGGCTTATCGTTTTGCTTACCGTGTTGAGCGTGGAGGAGAGGACGGTGATAGGCCGTACACCCGCTTCACGGTCGGCGTTCTCCAGCTTTTCATAGAATTCGGGAAGGTCGAAGGACGCAAGGTCTACGGTCTTTGCCTTCTCCATAATTTGAACCTTGATATATTTGACGACCTTCTCACCAGCGATACGGGTGATAGCCGAATTAAACCTGGATATCAGGTTGTTCAGTATTCTGAAAATGAAGAAGAATATCAGAAGGAACATTACCATAGAGCCCCAGAATGCCGCAACGAAGGGGGCTCCGCCCGCGTCCGCCACGGCGCGCGCCGAGATTATGTTCTGAAGCTCGTTAAGGATATCCTTCGATATCAGCGAGCCGATAACGGGGAGTATTCCTTCAAGGAGAGATATGACAACGAGGGATATCAGAATGAAAGGGCTTGTTTTCCATACCATAGAGAATATGTAAAAAAGTCTGGAAAAGAAGCCGCCTAGAAGCTCCTTCAGAAATCTTGGAAGGTCTCCAAACGATTTCGGGGGCGTTACCTTGTTTTGATTTTCGTCTTTGATCGGAGGTGGTCCTCCTATAGGGCCGCCGGTCATATCAACCCATATTCTCGGGCAGCTTTCGTCCGCCCATTATATGAAAGTGGAGGTGTTTGACCGTCTGACAAGCATCGTCGCCGCAGTTGGAGATAACTCTGTATCCGCCGTCAAGTCCCGCCGACTTGGAAATTTTGGGAATAGCCTCGAATATCTTTGCGACCAAATGGCTGTTGTCAGCACTTATTCCGTCAACCGAGGGGATATGATTCTTGGGAACTACGAGTATATGAACGGGTGTTTGGGGATTGATATCGTGGAAGGCATAGCAAAATTCGTCCTCATATGCCTTCTTTGATGGGATATCTCCGCTGATTATTTTACAGAAAATGCAGTCCATCTTGAAATCTCCTTGACTTTATGTTAAAATATATTAAAATAATTTTAGCACAACGCAAAATAAAAGTCAAGGAGAGTAAATGAATTTTAACATAGAAACGGATATTTGGCAATATCTTGCCAAAAGTCGTAAAAAAATAGTTATGTACGGAATGGGCAACGGAGCCGATAAAATACTAAAGGTATGCTCCGAGAGGGGAATCGAGGTCTGCGATTTTTTTGCCAGCGACGGATTCGTGAGAGGTCACTCCTTTCACGGAAAGACCGTCCTGTCCTATTCCGAGGCGAAGGCAAAGTATGGCAGTGAAAATATGATAGTTCTTCTGTCCTTTGCTTCGGCGTTGCCCAAGGTCATTGACAATATCCTCCGCATAGCTTCTGAATGTGAGCTTTACGCTCCCGATGTTCCAGTGTTCGGCTCAACTCTTTTTGATATAGATTTTTACCGTCAGAATATTGATGCTATCGAGGAAACATTCTCTCTGCTTGCCGACTATGAATCGAGAAGAATATTTGAGAAGACCGTGGCGTATAAGCTGACGGGCAGGATAGATTATCTTGAGGCGGCGGTAAGCTCAAAGGACGAGGTTTACTCGGAGCTTCTCCGCGCGGGAGAGATAAGGAGCTGTATCGACCTAGGCGCGTATAACGGAGATACTGTCAGAGAGCTTGCCCATTACGCGCCGCGTCTTGAGCGTGTGATTGCTCTTGAGCCCGACCGAAGAAATTTCAAGAAGCTTTTGAAATATGCCGAGGGCGAGGATAGATTTTTGGTAGAGCCTGTAAACGCGGCGGCTTGGAGCGAGGAGAAAGTGCTGGAATTTGACGCGGGCGGAAACAGAAACTCAAACGTATCTCATAGCGGCAAGGTGGTTCAGATAAAGGGCATCACGGTGGACAGTGTGGCGGGTGATTTTGGTGCTGATTATATAAAATACGACGTGGAGGGCTCCGATAGGGAGGCGATTATCGGTTCGCGCGAGACGATAAGGCGGTACGCGCCGAGACTTCTCGTTTCGGTTTATCACAGAAGCGAGGATATCTTCGAGCTTCCAAGGCTGGTGCGCGAGATATCACCAAACTACAGTCTGTATCTGCGCAGATACAGATATATACCCGCATGGGACCTCAATCTTATCTGCATTCCGTCAAAATAACTGTTGTTGTTGATTTTACGCGGAGTGTGTGGTATAATAAATAAAGTAATCAAAATAATGATAAGGAAAGGTGCTAACGTGCCGAAGGAATATTATGGCTAAACACAGACAGGGAAGAATAAACGATGAGATGCAGAAGGAGCTGGCACAGATAATGCGAGAGGTCAAGGACCCCAGGGTCAGCGGGGCCTTCATAAGCATCACGGGCGTTGAGGCGACGCCCGACTTGAAATACGCGAAGGTGTATTATTCTGTTCTCACTGGAGATAAAAAGGAGATAAGCAATGGGCTCAAATCCTCGGCTGGCTTTATAAGAGGTCAGCTTGCCCGCAAGATGAACCTGAGAATGACACCCGAGCTTTCCTTCTATGAAGACAATTCGATAGCCTACGGCGCTCATATATCCAAGATACTTTCGGGTATTGAGATATCCGAGGAGACCGAGGGAGAGACCGAAGATACTGACACGGAGGTTTGACGGTACTATGATGATAGACAGTTTCAAAAAACTCAGCTTCGAGGAGCTTTGCGATAGGCTTTGCGAGAACAAGAGAACGCTTATTATATACCACGCGAGACCCGACGCTGACGCTATTGGATCGGCGTTCGCTCTCAGAGAGCTTCTGTACGATATGGGTATCCACGCCATATGTGCGTGTGACGACGAGGTTCCCGCCCGTCTTACCTTTATGACAGACGACGTGCAGGGAAGCGTTGTGCTTGACGAGGATATGCTACTCGGGCACGAGAGAGTGATAAGCGTGGATTCCGCGTCTCCCCAACAGCTTGGAATGTTGTTTAACAAGCTTCATAAGGATATCGATATTATGATAGACCACCATGCCGAGGGAAAGGTGTACGCAGATAACTACGTTCGCCCCGAGGCGGCGGCGACCGCCGAGATAATTTTCGATATCGCTAAATATCTGCTTGAAAAGGGTAGGATAGCTAGGATATCGGAGAGAGTTTACGGCTGCATATATACCGCCATAAGCTCGGACACGGGGTGCTTCAAATATTCAAACGTCACACCCGCGACGCATACGTACGCCGCTGAGCTCGTGGCTACGGGTATAGATACCGCGGACATTAATCACAGATTATTTGAGTCCAAGACACTCAAGCAGCTTAAGGCTGAGGGCGAGGCGGCTAGAAGGCTGGTCTCTTACGAGGGGGGCAGAGTTGCCGCGGTCACCTTCCCGTATTCGTCTAAGTTTGCCTTGGGGCTGAGCGATGAAAATCTCGAAACCATAATAGATATTCCAAGGTCTTTAGCGGGAGTTGAGGTAGCGTTTGCCGTGCGACAGCCAAAGGAGGAGAGGATCTTTAGGGTTTCTATGAGGTCTAACTGTAATTTTGACGTGTCGGCTGTCTGCGCAAAATTCGGCGGCGGCGGTCACGCGAGAGCAGCAGGTTGCTCTATTGAGGCGGGTGGCATACACGAGGCAGAGGAGGCTATACTCGAGGCTGTTCGTGAGCTTATGAAATAAAAAATAACGGTGAGGAATCACCGCGTTATTCTTGACGGAGAATTTAATCGAAAATACAGTTGAAAATATTGATTGCTTATGGTATAATAATACAATATTAATATTATATCACGAAGGAGGGTTATATGAGTTTCAATCATTTTATAGATAAAATTATAAATCTTTCTGCTACGGAAAAATTTGTAGATGCTTCTTCAAAAATAAAGAATTATGTTGATGGATTACACCGTAATAATATCATTGAGATAGTAAAAGAAATTGGTACCATACCAGAATGTATTGAGGCAAGTTCCACTGAAGAAAAATTATTTTCCAAAGCATCAGATTGTATATTAGCTCGTTGTTTTTCAGAGTTAGGAATGCCTTCTATTGCTGTAAATGAACGTGGAAATAGCGCGGATATAATAGCTAGGAGTAGGCATGGATATACCTTGGTTGCTGATGCAAAAACTTTCAGATTGAGTCGCACAGCCAAAAATCAAAAAGATTTTAAAATTGATACTTTAAGTAATTGGAGAGGTGCTGAACATGATTTTGCTTTGTTGGTTGCTCCATATTTTCAATACCCGAGTACTGTGAGTCAAATCTATTCTTCTGCATTAGATAAACAAGTTTGCTTGTTGTCATGGGAACACATGTTGTTTTTACTTACAAATAACATTGTCGAAACAGATTCTCTAAGTTTGGAACAGATATGGAATGCTCCTGTAAGAATCGCTAGAGACACACGTGTGGCGTATGCGGATAGAATGAATTGCCAATTCCCCTATATAAATCAAATGTTTTGTGAAAGAATTTCAAAATCCATCGAGGATTTTGAAAACCAATTAGAAATTTGCAAAGCAACAATTAGGAATAGAAGTATTTATGAACTAAATTATTTGAATTCCGAAAAAGAAAGTATAACCTCTCTAACAAGAGAAGAAGCAATCAACGAATTGTTAAAAAGTAAGAAGGTTGTAGAACGAATTTCCACTATTGAGAAATTCGTTTCATCTTTGTGAAGGTAATTAAAATGGGAAAAGTAATTTGTGGTGATTCAATAAAAGAGATACTTAATATAGCAGATAATTCTGTGCATTTGATTTTATCAGATATTCCATACGGAATATCATATGATGAATGGGATGTTTTACATAACAATACTAACACAGCATTGTTAGGCAAAAGTCCTGCACAACAAAGTAGTACAGTTTTTAAATCGAGAGGGAAGCCTCTAAATGGCTGGTCTGAAGCAGACAAGAAAATACCTTTGGAATATTATCAATGGTGTTCTAAATGGGCTTCGGAGTGGCTAAGAGTTCTTAAGCCCGGAGCTAGTTGCTTTGTTTTTGCGGGAAGAAGATATTCGCATAGATGCATTTGTGCTTTAGAGGATGCGGGATTTATCTTTAAAGATATGATTTCTTGGCAAAAGGATGCGGCGGCACACAGGGCACAAAATGTCTCTGTTGTTTTTGAAAAAAGAAATGATATTGAAAATTCAACAAAATGGGCAGGTTGGAAATTAGGCAATTTACGACCATTATTCGAACCTATTCTATGGTTTATGAAGCCATATTCAATTGGTGATACTTTAACGGATAACATTCTTGAAAATGAAGTAGGGGGGTATAATGAAAGTGCTATAAAAAACAATCCACTACTAAACAAGGGATTGGAAGTTTGTTCTAACGTAATTAAATGCAAAGCTGAAAAGACAGACAGAGGGTTGCATCCAACGCAAAAGCCTGTTGCTCTTATGAAATATTTAATAGAATTGACAACAATAGAGGGACAAATCGTTTTAGATCCGTTTTGTGGTTGTGGTTCTACATTACAAGCAGCAAAGGAATTGAATCGGGATTACATAGGCATTGAAATTAATCCCGATTATTACAAAACAATCTGCGAAAGGTTAAAGTAGGTATTTAATTGCCAATTGCAAATGTGAATATCGAATTTAGTCAGTTCAGTAGCATTTGCGGGCGGTATACACGAGGCAGAGAAGGCTA
>JAZQWY010000100.1:0-6267 GCA_045632545.1 Eubacteriales bacterium
AAAAAATTACTATAAACAAAAGGGGGATGTTCAAATATGGCATCAATGCAGCAGCATCAAAGAAATAATAGTCCTGAACGAGTGATCCAATTTGGCGAAGGCGGATTTTTGCGTGGCTTTGTCGATTGGATGATACAGAAAATGACTGATGTGGGGGCGTTTGAGGGAAAGGTAGTGGTCGTACAGCCAATAGAGCAGGGAATGTGTGATATGCTCACGGCTCAGGACTGCAGATATACCCACATAATCAGAGGTAGCGAGGGCGTAGAGACATCGGTGATCGACGTCATCTCTAGATGTGTAAAGCCTTATGAGGATTTTGAGATGTATCTGTCCTTGGCAGACATATCTACAATGAGATTTATCGTTTCTAATACGACCGAGTCGGGCATAGTGTTTAATGAAAAAGATAGGATCGAAAACGCTCCTTATATCTCATTCCCCGCAAAGCTGACTTTGTTGTTAAAGCGCAGATTTGACAAGGGGTTGGGCGGATTTGTTATTCTGCCTTGCGAACTTATAGACCGCAACGGAGATAACCTGAAAAAGTGCATTCTTCAGTACGCAGAGCTGTGGAATATGAGCGATGCTTTCAAATCTTGGGTAGAAAAAGAAAATACCTTCTGTAACACTTTGGTCGACCGCATAAATACTGGATACCCTAAGGGTGAGGATATAGATCTCGGTTATGAGGATAATATGGTAAACACCTCGGAATATTTCCATTTGTGGGTAATAGAAACCAGTCACGATATAGAACGAGAATTGCCGTTTTCAAAGGCTGATTTGAACGTCATAGTAACGAAAGACAAGCTGGAAATGTACCGCACGAGAAAGGTGCGAATACTTAACGGGGCACATACCTCTCTCGTTCCCTACGCGCTTTTGTCGGGTCTTGATACGGTAAAATCTTGTATGGAAGACGAGACTATGCGAGAGCATATCCGCAAGTGCGTATTTGACGAGATAATTCCCACGCTTGATTTGCCGCGTGACGAGCTTACGGATTATGCGAACAATGTTCTTATAAGATTTTCCAATCCATACATCAAGCACTATCTTTCCTCAATAGCTCTAAACTCGGTAAGTAAATTCAAAGTCAGAGTATTACCCTCAATTCTTGAGTACAACAAGAGATTTAATAAATTGCCGACCACGCTGACCTTTGCTTTTGCTAAGCTCATTGACTTCTATCGTACAGATATGACGAATGATGACGCGGAAGTGACAGCATTTATGAAAACGGCAACGGTCAAAGAAATACTTGCCAAAACAGAGTATTGGGGAGAGGACCTGACCTTTATGTACGACGAGGTAGCAAAGTATGTTGATCAACAAGCTGGATAACGTAGAAATAGATCTTTCGAATGGGCACAAATACGCTCTTTGCGATATTGCCGATGGCGAGGATATAATCAAATACGGCAACCCGATAGGTCACGCGACGGCAGATATAAAAAAAGGTGAGCATATACATACTCACAATATGAAGACTAATTTGTCGGGTGTTATCGAATACAAATATACGCCCTTTGAGTATAAAAGCGAAAAAGCAGAGAAAATCCCTACTTTTATGGGTTATATCCGCGACAACGGGGATGTGGGTATAAGAAATGATATATTCATAGTCAATACTGTTGGGTGTGTAAACAAAGTGGCGGAGAGACTTTCCTCTCTTACGGGAGCTGTTAGCTTCTCTCACCCTTTCGGTTGTTCTCAGCTCGGTGACGATCAGGCCTTAACGCAGCTTATACTTAAAGGTATCGTTAATCATCCAAACGCAGGCGGAGTGCTCGTTCTCGGTCTCGGTTGCGAGAACAACAATATTGAGGTGTTCAAAAAAGTACTTGGAGATTATGACGTCAACAGAGTAAGATTTCTCAACTGTCAGGACTATGATGATGAGATAGAAGAAGGTGTAAGGCTCATAAATGAATTGAGGTCTTACGCAAGCCGATTCGTACGTCAGCCCGTTCCAGTATCCAAATTGCGCATAGGTCTTAAATGCGGTGGAAGCGATGGATATAGTGGAATTACCGCAAATCCGCTTGTGGGGCGTGTATCTGACAAGTTGATATTTATGGGTGGAAGCTGTGTTCTCACGGAAGTACCTGAGATGTTTGGAGCCGAACACCTGCTTATGGCGAGAGCCGAAAGCAAAGAGGTATTTGATGATATAGTAAGTCTCATAAATAATTTCAAAGAATATTATGAAAGACACCATCAAGTTATCTACGAAAATCCCTCGCCAGGTAACAAAAAGGGAGGTATAACCACGCTTGAGGAAAAGTCTCTTGGCTGTGTGCAGAAGGCGGGAAGCAGTGCTGTTGTTGACGTTCTCGACTACGGAGATACGGTGAGAAAGAATGGGCTTTCGCTTCTGAACGGTCCTGGCAATGATATAGTAGCTATAACTAATTTGTTTGCCGCAGGGGTACATCTTATTCTGTTTACCACGGGCAGAGGAACGCCTGTAGGAAGCGGTGTGCCTACCGTAAAGATCGCCACTAATCACGATCTTGCAATGAGAAAATCTCAATGGGTAGACTTTGACGCAAGTCCCACTCTTGAGGGCAACGATCTTACCGATGAGTTGTTTGATTACATGATCAGAGTGGCAAATGGAGAGCAGACGCAGAATGAGATTCACGGATATAAGGAGATATCTATATTTAAGGACGGCGTAACGCTGTAGTGTAAAAAGGAGAATTAATATGAGCTATTTGAAGGATAACTTTCTTTTGACTAATAAGACCGCTGAGCGGTTATACTTTGACTATGCTAAGGATATGCCGATTTTCGACTATCATTGCCACCTCTCTGAGAGAGAGATACTTGCCAACGAGCCCTGCTCTGACTTGTGCGAACTGTGGCTCGGCGGCGACCACTATAAATGGAGACTTATGCGTAACTTCGGCGTTGACGAGGAATATATTACGGGAGATAAAAGCAGGGAAGAACGCTTTGCGGCTTTCTGTAAAACTCTCGGTACTGCTTATGGAAATCCAATATACCACTGGTCTCAGGTCGAATTAAAGACCTTCTTTGACTGTGACCTGGAGATAAATGAAAAAAATGCTCCCGCTATTCTTGCGCATTGTAACGCATATATTAAGGAGAACCGCATTACTCCGCAGAAGCTTATCGAGGCTTCAAATGTTCGCGCTCTTTGCACTACGAACGAGGTGTTTGACGATCTTAGTGTCTTTGATGAAATATCAAAAAAAGGTTATAAATTTAAGGTCATTCCTGCCTTTCGCGGAGATAAGATAATGAATATTGACGCGGCTAATTATGCAGTGTTCCTTGGTAAGCTGGAGGCGCTGACCCATAAGATCACCTGTCTTTCTGAGCTTGAGGCGGCTCTTGAAGCAAGGCTGTTAGAATTTATTAAGAGAGGAACTTGCGCCAGTGATATTGCCGTGGAGAAGGTTTACGCAATATCATCAGCCGAGGCAGCCGATAAGGTACTGAAAAGTGTCCTCGCGGGCGAAAAGATCACCGAGCAGGATGCAGAGACATTTAAAGGATATTTGACCTATTATCTTATGCGTCTGTACTCCAAATACAATATAGCTACTGAGTTACATATAGGAGCTATGAGAAACAACAACACGCGTATGTTTGGCAAACTCGGAGCAGATACGGGATACGACAGTATTTCTGATACAAACAGTATAACCGAGCTGTCAGCTCTGTTTGACCGATTGGATAGCGAAGGTTCGTTGCCTAAAACTATCGTATTCAATCTCAATCCCAAAATGAATGTCGAAATTATGACGCTTATTGGCTGTTTCCAAGGAAGCGATGCTAAAGGAAAGCTACAGTATGGCGCGGCATGGTGGTCCCTTGATAACAAGGTAGGAATGGAGCGCCACCTTGAGGATATGACAGCCACCGGACATATCGCAGCATTCATTGGAATGTTGACCGATAGCCGTTCGCTTCTGTCTTATCCACGCCATCACTATTTCCGCCGTATACTTTGCAACTACCTTGGGGCGATGATGGAGCGCGGAGAGATGACGAACGACATAGATTCGGTAGGAGAAGTGGTTAGGAATATCTGCTATCGCAATGCCGTATATTACTTTGGTTTGGACAGTGACCCGTTTTTTGCCTGAACAGACTTTTAGCGCTTCGTTTAGCAATATTTGAATATGTCTAAAAATTAAAGTATGGTCTCAGAAATTACAACAAAATTTTTGTGCGTTGTGGATGTGTAATAGTTCAATTAATAAAATGGTGGCGGAGCATCTCGCGATTTGGCGAGGATTGCTGAGCATTGGCGTCAAGAACGGTTAGAAGTATTGCCGCCGTAGGCGACCGTTATCTATGGTTTGTAAAACAAAATAAAAGGAGATATACAGATGGAAAAATTTATTCCCGTAGTAGTAATTAAGGAGCTTTCCGAGACGGATAAGATCCTTACAGCTCTGAAAAATAACGATATTAACTGCGCAGAGATAACCTTCCGTACTGCTTGTGCGGCAGAGGCTATTGCTTACGCGGTAAAAAATTATCCCGATATGGAAATAGGCGCGGGTACGGTGATCACTGCCGAGCAGTGCGAGGCTGCCCTTGCGGCAGGCGCGACTTTTATCGTATCACCCGGACTCTCGTCTGCCGTCGCAAAGATATGTAACGAGAGAAATATTTCTTACTACCCTGGTTGCGTAACGCCTACTGAGATTATGGCGGCGCTTGAACTCGGTATTACCACAGTAAAGTTCTTTCCTGCAAACGTATATGGCGGACTCAAGGCTCTTAAGGCCCTCTCTGCACCTTTTCCGCAGGTTAAGTTCATTCCCACAGGTGGAGTTGACAGAAGTAATATAGATGAATTTTTGGCGTTTGACAAGATAGTTGCTATAGGCGGCAGTTTCTTCGTCAAGGAATCACTTGATAAAATGGAGGCAGGAAAATGAAAAAAGTAGTTACATTTGGCGAGCTTATGTTAAGACTTGCACCTAACGGATATTACAGATTTTTTCAGAATGATCAAATGCAGGCTACTTTTGGCGGTGGAGAAGCTAACGTAGCGGTGTCTCTTGCAAATTACGGACTTGACAGTACATACGTAACCAAACTTCCGAAGCATGCGATAGGTCAGGCGGCGGTAGATTCGCTTCGCTATTTTGGCGTTGATACGTCAAAGATTGTCCGCGGTGGCGACAGAGTTGGCATTTACTTTCTTGAAAAGGGCGCGTCTCAGAGAGGCTCGGTCTGTATTTATGACAGAGCGCACTCGGCAATAGCAGAAGCATCACCTTCGGATTTTGATTGGGACACGATATTTGAGGGTGCTGATTGGTTTCATTTCACGGGCATTACTCCGGCGCTTGGTGGAAATCTTGTGGAGATATGCAAAGAGGCGTGTATTGCGGCAAAGAAGCATGGAGTTAAGATATCCTGTGACTTAAACTATCGCGGAAAGCTTTGGACGAGAGACGAGGCAAGAGAGGCTATGACCGAGCTATGCAAATACGTTGACGTTTGCATTTCCAACGAAGAGGACGCGAAAGACGTATTCGGCATTGAGGCTGAGGGAACCGATATATATGGTGGAAAGCTCAATCATGACGGATATAAGTCGGTAGCAAAGCAGCTTGCGGATAAATTCGGCTTTGAAAAGGTTGCTATCACTCTCCGCACTTCTATTTCCGCGAGTGATAACGATTGGGCGGGAATGCTGTACGACGGTGAAAATTATTGTTTCTCCAAGTCTTACCATCTTCATATCGTTGACCGTGTTGGCGGTGGCGATAGCTTTGGCGGAGGTCTTATCTATGCTCTGCTTAACGGAAAGAGTACTCAGCAGGCTATCGAGTTTGCTGTTGCGGCATCTGCGCTGAAGCACTCTATTGAGGGCGATTACAACCGCGTAAGCGTTTCAGAGGTTGAAAAGCTGGCGGGCGGCGACGGAAGCGGAAGAGTACAGAGATAATAGAAATTTGATATATCAATTTCACACCACCAGCAAAATCTATCTCAAGCAGGGATAGACTTTGTAAGTGCTTTGAGGGACGGCATTTGCCGTCCCTATGATTTTCTTTCCCACACTTTTGCTCCACTTTGACTTCAAAAAGTGCCTTTTGAAAAAACTTTTCCCCACCGTATTGACATCGTTTTTTTGATATGGTATAGTAGCATTGAGAGATAAAAAACAAGGAGCGTTTTCAATGAAAAAATATATTGCATTTTTGCTTTGCTTGATTATGTTAATATCATTGGTTTCATGTGGTGAAACAAAAAATAATACCGACT
>JAZQWY010000101.1:0-7608 GCA_045632545.1 Eubacteriales bacterium
AGGTCTCAAGCAAAGGACTTGAGATAGCCATCTTTGCGGCAACCTCTGCCTTGTCCTTACCTGTAGCGTTTCCGATACCCATATGAGCAAGACCCGAATGAGCCATTACAGATGTAACGTCCGCAAAGTCAAGGTTGATAAACCCGGGAACATTTATAAGATCAGAGATGCTCTGTACGCCGCGGCGGAGAACGTCATCAACAGCCTCGAATGCGTTGAACAGAGTAATTCTCGTGTCAGAAACCTGCTTCAGTCTTTCGTTGGGGATAACAACGAGAGAGTCAACGTATTGGCTCAGCTCGGCAATTCCCTCTATAGCCTGATTCATTCTCTTAGGTCCTTCAAAAAGGAAGGGCTTGGTTACTATAGCAACGGTAAGAATATCCATTTCGTGAGCAATTCTTGCAACTACGGGTGCCGCGCCTGTACCTGTTCCGCCGCCCATACCTGCGGTGATGAACACCATATCTGCTCCCGAAAGAATTGCCTTGATCTCCTCAACCGACTCCTCCGCAGCGCGCGTACCGATCTCGGGCTTAGCGCCTGCTCCGAAGCCTTTAGTGATCTTCTCGCCGATAACGAGCTGAGTGGGTGCGCTGGAGCGACCAAGAGCCTGTCTGTCAGTATTGACGGTTACAAACTCAACTCCTCTGATATTTTTAGAGATCATTCTGTTGACAGCGTTATTTCCACCGCCTCCAACACCTATAACCTTGATACATACGCCGCATTCGCAGCTGTCATCGTGTTCGAAAGTCATTTTTATATCCTCCCATATTTTTACATTGTCGTGTTTTTTACTTCATTAACCATACTAACACCATATATCAATATAATAATATATTTTTCAGTATTTTGCAATACCTTTTTTGAAATTTAATTATATTTTTACAAATTTTTTTGAAGTTTAGATAAATATCACCGCAATGCGCTCTCACAAAGGGAGATGAATGATGAAAATAAATCTTTTATCCCTCTGCAAACATATAAATTTTCATCAAACAATTTCCGCAATATCCACATAGAGAGCAAAGCCAAGAAAAATAAACAGTCAAGCAAAACAAAAAATGATAAATTAAACACCCCTATCCTACAGATTTTGACCATAGGATAGGGGTTTCCAAAAGGGGGAAGAATGCAACGCCACGTTGCCCTTCCCCCTCTTGGTTCGTTTCTTTCGCTTATTAGCGATGTTTGATGTTTTTGTGTTGTTCACAACACAAAATGACGACGTTGCGGTCAAGGCAAACTCGCCATTCATATTCCGCTTGCGGAATTGAATAGTTTTCCGAACAGAAAGAAATAGGTATTAAAATTTCTATTTTTAGATTTCTTGCACCAACAAGAAATCTCTCACTCCTGCGAATCATTCCCTTCATAATTAAACACCGGTCTGACCGATATCGCCGACGGGTCTGACGCGTCTATCTCGGCAGAGATGCAATTCTCCAGCCTCGGATCGTTCAACGCCGTCTCCACAGACTTCAACTTTGCGGCGGAATTCTCTGTATTCCCCATATAAACGTTCACGTTACCGTCAACCTGAATATATATCTCAAACCTGTTATCAATATCAACAAGCGTCAACCGCGACTTGAAGGTAGTCAGCTTCACCATACTCATAAACTCATCGGCAAAGCGCACTTCGGTCTCGTCATCTCCAAAAACGAGTTCTGTCCCCACCACAGCCGACTTTACGTTCGGCAAGGTCAGGTTCGGTATTCCGCCACTTATGAATTTTTTATTGTCAGAGGTTTCCTCAAGCACCTTCAGCTCTGCATCAAGCGCGTAGTAATCCCCCGCTATCTCAATATACCACGATGCGGTCTGCGAGGTCACGTCTATCTTCACCTTGTTGGGAAATCTGCTTTTGACCGTAACACTCTGCACGTATGGACAACGCGCCTTGATGTTCTTCTCAACTGTTTCGGCATCTATACCGTAAAGCTTATCTCCCGACTTTATCCCCGAGGCGTTGATTATCTCCTCGCGCTCGTAGGGCGAGTCGCCCGTCACCTCAAACGCCGAGACTCTCATCAGTCCCCTGACGAACCTCACCGCGGCTAATATCGTAAGCGCGCACATAATGAGAACGATGATCGCAGTTATCAGCTTCATCAGGTCGAGCTCTATTATCTTTTCGGCTTTATCGGCTCTGCGCTTCATTTCGTCCTCCTTTATTTTTCAGTCAATATTACTTTTCCCTAAGCAGGCGGCATATCTCCCCATAGATAGTCCTTCCCACGTCCTTTGCCGCAAAATCGGCAATATTTTTCTCCATTTCGGCTCTGGCTACCCTATCACTGATAAGTCTATTCACCTCTGCGGTGAGTCTCTCACCCACAAGCTCTCGCTCCTCAATAAGCACCGCCGCGCCTGCGTCGGCAAGTAACTTGGCGTTCTTATATTGGTGATTGTCGGTGACGTTTGGAGACGGGATTATCACTGCCGCCCTTGCCGTCGCCGCAAGCTCGGAGAGCGTCATTGCCCCCGCGCGGCATATCACGATATCCGCAGCCGCCATAACGGTGGGCATGTTGTATATATACTCCGACATAACTATATTTTCTTTACCCTCAAGACCGTATTCGGATAAGGTCTGCTTTGCGTACTCTGCGTCATTTTTTCCGCTTGCGTGGAAGTGCATAACGTCTCTCCTCTTGCCGCCTACGTCACGCATAAGCGTGAGCGCCGCCTCATTGACCTTGTGCGCGCCAAGGCTTCCGCCGCAGGACAGTATCACGGTCTTTATATTCTCGGGAATACCCAGCAGCTTCCTCGCCGCGGACTTCTCTATCCTTCCGAAATCGGCGCTTATGGGATTGCCCACGCGCATGACCTTTGCCTTTGCGTCAAGGCTTTTGGCGGTGGACTCAAAGTTTGTCATTATAACGTCTACCTTGTTTTTGAGTTGCTTTACGGCAACTCCCGCGATAGCGTTGGATTCGTGCACAACGGTAGGTATTCCCATTGATGCAGCCGCCTTAAGCAGAGGCCAACAAACGTATCCTCCCGTACCGATGACGATATCGGGACGAAACTCCCTGATTATCTTCTTGGCGTGAGAGGGCGAGGTCAGCACGAGATAAGCCGTCTTAAGATTTGACGGCGACAACGAACGCCTAATGCCCTGAATATTTATATGATACAGCTTATAACCCGCTTTCGGAACGAGACTGTTCTCAATTCCCCTCTTTGTGCCGACGAAGGCGATTTCGGAATCGGGTTGGTTTGTTTTGATTATTTCGGCAATAGCGAGCGCGGGATTTACGTGACCGCCCGTACCGCCGCCCGTCATAAGAACTCTCATATACGCCTCCTTAGCTTTGTTGATAAGTTAAATTCCGTCTGCGACCACCCGCCGCTTTATTGTTTCTGTGATGAAAATCTCGAAAGGGACAGGATTATGCCCACCTCAAATATCTGCAGCATAATAGCAGTTCCTCCTGAGCTGAAGAACGGGAGCGATATTCCCGTGTTCGGCATCGAATTGGTAACGACCGCTATGTTCAAAAGCACCTGAAGCGCTATCTTGAAGGTCAATCCCCATATTACCAGCGCGCTGAATCTGTCCGCCGCCCGCTGTCCTATCTTTATTCCTCGCCATACCAGCATACAGAACAAAAATATGACGAAAAACGCGCCAACGAAGCCAAGCTCCTCACAGATTATCGTAAAGATAAAGTCGTTCTGCGGCTGAGAAACATATCCGAACTTCTGTCGGCTGCCGCCAAGTCCCACGCCAAAAAATCCTCCTGAACCTATGGCGTAAAGCCCCTGCAAGGTCTGCCAAGCATCGCCCAAGGGGTCTACCTCGTCGATGTGAAGCCATATCTCGATACGCTCCACCGAGTACCCGAAGAACAACAGGAAGATAAGTCCCGCCACGGCGATAATACCAAGGAACATCAGCAGCCACTTGGGGTGAGTTCCGCCGAGAAACATCATAACAAGTCCTATCATTCCCACGATTATCGTACCCGAAAGGTGGGGCTGTATGATGATGAGCGCACAGAGCACTCCTATGAGTATCATCGGCACAAAAAAACCGTGCTTGAAGCCGCCGCCGAATTTGTGCCTTGAATTTACTTCTTTTTCATATTTAGACATATATATCGCAAGTACCATAACGATAGCCATCTTCGCTATCTCAGACGGCTGAATGGTGATAGGACCAAGCGCTATCCATCTCTGCGCTCCCCCGCCCGTATCTCCCGCGATTATAACCCAGATAAGCATCGGAATACAGGCAATATAGCTCGCCGCGCCGAATATCCTCCAATGCCACGGACGCGCGAATATTATCACGGGCACACAGACCGCAATAGCCACCGCTGAGAAGGCGATATATCGAACGAGAAAATAGGTTGAGCTGTCGTATCTCGTCTCCGCGTAAACTGCGCTCGCGCTATAGGACATTACCGCGCCGAAGCAGATGAGCATAACCGCCCAGAGGAAGAACCACATATCGATACTTCCCTTATGTAAAGGCTTAGGGGGTTCTTCGGGCTGCGCGCTGACAGGCTCGCGGAAGATAACGTCGGTGTCAGCCGCCTTTATCTCTCGCCTCAGCTTGTAGTCATTTATTATTTTGAGAGCCTTGCTCTGCTTCTTATCGTTTTTATTTTTATCGGTGTTGGTATCCTTATCAAGCTTACCGTCCTCAGTCGGCACAGTCTGATTCTCTTTTTCGTTATCCATTTTTCAGCCTCCTCCGACATTGTAGTTTTGTAGTGTTATAATTTCGGTTTTTGCTGCTTATTTTGCTTAATTTGATCTCCTCATCAGTCACCTTCGGTGACAGCTTCTCCGCTGGAGAAGCCTAAGATGCGGGAACACTTTAGCTTTTTATCCGTCTTTTGCAATGCAAACCGCTTATTGGCCTTCCCCAGCGGGGAAGGTGGCACGAGTTTGCGAGTGACGGATGAGGAGAGCATCCTATTGCTTATCTCCCTCTTTTAGAACACTTGGCTGTAACTCCAAACGTTGTAAAATGTCTTCGCATACAACATTGAAATTTTTGTTTATATCCAAATTGGAATATCGCAACACTGTAATACCCAAATTTCTTAAATCAAAATCTCTTTCCTCATCAGCGTCTTTATTTTCTGGCATATTATGCTGAGCACCGTCAATTTCTATGGCTATCCTTTTACTTGCTATAAAGAAATCCAAAATATAATTTCCTATATTTTTCTGTCTGTTCACTGTCACAGGCAAATTTTTAAGAAAATCATACCATAAGTGTTTTTCCTCATCTGTCATATTGCTACGCAAAATCCGCGCTGTTGAAACAAGATTCTTGTTATATTTATAGGTCATTTTATATTTACTTTCACAACCCAAACCACGCGGCGACGCAAAGAATCGCCGTTACGGCACTAAATACACCGACTATCTTCCACTCGCTCCAACCGCATTTTTCAAAGTGATGATGAACAGGCGTCATCTTGAACACCCTCTTATTTCTCAGCTTGAAGCTTGCGACCTGTATCATTACAGAGACAGTCTCAAAGACGTATATACCGCCCGCTATGACGATTATAAGCGGCTGATTTATCATAAACGCCGCGCCGGTGACAGCTCCGCCAAGGAAAAGTGAGCCTGTGTCCCCCATAAATACCTTTGCGGGGTGGGCGTTGAAGATGAGAAATCCCACAAGTCCGCCGATAAGCGCCGCAGAAATAAGCGTCAGCGGCGCGTTCATCATATTAAACGCAACTACGGCGAAAAATCCTGCCACTACAAGCGTGACAGAGCTTGCAAGACCGTCAATTCCATCTGTGAGATTAACGCTGTTCGCCATTCCAACGATAAGGAATATCGCAAAGATGTAATATACCCAGCCGAGCTCTATCGAGACGGTGGTAAAGGGTATGCTGAGTGAGGTGTCGATATGACCGAGAATGTTGAGCGCAAACACGTATATTCCCGCCACGAGTATCTGAAGAATAAATTTCTGATACGCCTTCAGCCCCTCATTCTGCTTTTTTACAAGCTTACAGTAATCGTCAACAAAGCCGACAAGACCGTTCGCGAGTGCCAAAGCCAACGTCAGTGCTAGAGGAATAAGCTCTTCCTGCCTAGCAAATACGGCGTATATGACCGTCATTATCGCAAGGGCGACGAGCATAGCCATAATAAAACAGATACCGCCCATAGTAGGCGTTCCCGCCTTGGTGCGATGCCACGCGGGACCCTCGGGTCTTATCTCCTGACCTATCTTATGCCCTCTGAGTATCGGTATAACTATCTTGCATATTATCACGGTCAGCACGAAGGATATCACCGCCACCGTGGCGAAATTTACGAACAATTCCTTAAACATTGTCTCTCTCCGATTTTATTCTTTTTAGGCTATTTGCGTGAAAATTTTGCACCCGCTTTGAGTTCGTTGCCGAAAAGCTCCGAGACCGTGACTACCTCATAGCCCTGCTCGTGAAGCTCCTTAAGTATTATTGCCACCGATTCATAAGTACTCTCGTAGATATCGTGCATAAGTATCACGCTTCCGTCGCGAACAGACGACATCACGTTTTCAACTATAGTGTCTACCTTTTCTTTTTTGGTAGCCTCATCGTCACTCGTTTTGGTCTTGTATTTCCAATCCTGTGAGTCGACGTCCCACATTATCACCGAATACTCACAATTCTGAATACGCTCACCCGTTATCTTACCGCCCACAGGGCGCATAAGACGAACGTTTGCGCTCGGTATATTAGCCTTTATTGCCTTTCTCGTATTTGAAAGCTCTGCGGCAAAATCCTCCGCGCTGCAGGTATCGTAATATTTAGCGTGAGTAAAGCCGTGAATAGCTATCTCATTTCCCTTCTCGTATGCGTATATCATAGCCGATGCTCCGTTATATTCGGACCCGTTTACTCTGTTTCCGACCACGAAAAAGGTAGCGTGATAGCCGTATTTTGAAAGCTCATCTACTATCTTTTTCGTATATACGTTGTGCGGGCCGTCGTCAAGTGTGAGCGCGACTCGCTTCTTGCCGCCATTGCCTTTATTAGGGTTACCCGTACTCGGGTTTGCCATAACGGGAACGAATTCGTCCTTCCCAAAATCGTCGTCGGGCACAGACCTGCGCTTACGGTTGCCGCAACCGCCCATTCCCAGCAGAAGAACAAGAAGCAAACAGCACACGCGGCAGAAATATTTTTTCTTGATTTTTAACGTCTTCATTTTTATGTCTTTTTATTTATATTTTTTGTAAAATTTACAGTCTTTCCTAGAATTCTTTTTCCCCTTCAAGCAGATATTGGCTGCTATTTCAGCAGCCAGATATCCTATCTTTATTAGCTTTAAGGTAGTTTATGATCCTCTCTGCGGCAGCTCCGCGGCTTGCCTTTACAAGCAACACGTCCCCTGCTCTCAGGCTTGAAAGTATCATCTCACCACTCAGCTCAGGCGCTTTAACGTCCTCATTGCGATAGATATTCTCAAGCGCAACTCCGCCGAGCACAGCGCCCGCCGCGATATTGTTCGCTGACCTACCGAAGGTATATAGCACACTTCCTCCCATACGCGCGAAATTAAGTCCTACCTCCTCGTGAAGTCTGTCTGACGCAGAGCCAAGCTCATACATATCTCCGAGAAGCG
>JAZQWY010000102.1:0-11662 GCA_045632545.1 Eubacteriales bacterium
TGTTGACGCCGATTTCATCGGCGCCATTTTTATTTTATTGAGGAGAAAAATCATGAAAACAACACGCAACTATTCAAATGAAATTGAAAATTTTTCGGTCAACTCGCTTTATGATCGAACCAATGTAAGCATACCTTTAGGCGAAACCGTGATTACACAATCAAAAGGAAACGAGATTATCCGTATAATCCACAACGCAGGCAAAACATTTGTATCCACACAACAAAAACATATCCTAACAATTCAAGAGTATCTTTACGCAAATGATATTATAGAAAAACTCTGTTCGCCCTCGTTTTACTGTGAAATACTTGATTTATTAGGCTATGATCCTCGCGAATTTTTATTAGAGCCGAGCGAAGAATTTTTGTAGGATATCCAATATAACTGTGTTCATATGTTGGATTACATTTGTACCAAAGATACATTTATTCCGCATACTGCCGATCAAATTGAAAGAATCTGCCGGGGGGACGAACGGTTTATTCTTGATGACAATTTTGATAGCACTATGTACTGCATAACCGATAAGGGCAGAATGATAAGTTGTAGTTATTATAAACCCAACAAAGGAACATTTGAAAATACATGCTCTATGCAAGTGTTTTCACGCCCAGAACACAGAGGCAACGGATATGGTAAAATGACAGCTTCTGCAGCAACACAAGCTGTTGTTTCCAAAAATCGGCTTGCTCTGTGGGCATGTCAAGTGGAGAATATTCCATCTCGAAAGATCGCAGAGTCTTTAGGATACATATTGCTTGGCGGTGAGTTGCATATCGTAAAGTAAATATCAAAAAATGCCTTTCGCTGGTTCGAATCCATCCACCGCCCCGAAATGCATCTACAAAATTTCGAAAAACTTCAGAGTCGAAAAGTTTTTAGTGATATGCCGACTTCGTCAGCGTGATATTGTCGCAAGCGACAGTGATATTGCTCCACTTCGTTCCGCAGTGATATTATATTCGCCACCCAAAGCTCGCAACGCTCACATAGTGAGCGCGCGAATACCACTCGGCGTAAGCCGAATATCACTGCGAAGCAATAGAACTCGCCGCAAGGCGAATATAACTGAAAAAAGCACTTGCTCGCGCAAGTGCTTTTTTCTGTAACATGTGTTAGATTTAGATACAAGATTTCCTGAGCAAGAGTAGACTTACTCCTGACATTGCTGGGCTGTGAAAATTTCGAGGTTAGTCGGACTTTCCGCACCATATCTGTAAATCGGGCTAATCTATCCAAAATCTTTTCTATTGTCAGATTCCTATCCCTTATAGTGTCTGTATTTTTCCGCTGCATCCAACAGCGCTACGATAGTATCAAGCGGCACTCCTTGGTCAATTTCTATATTAAGTCCAAGTCCGCCTTCAGGCAGGTAAAGCGACTCAACGCATTCACCCATGTGATCAAAAATCTGTGATCTCGTTGCGAACGGAAAAAACTGACGGTCAAGATCCAAGTTTATTGGAATAATCTGCTCTTTTCGGCAAACGCGAACCAGATTATCGAGACCGTTTGCGCGGAACTGCGGATTTATTATATCAACCCCACATTTAATAAGGTCCGGCATTATCTCATAAATACATCCGTCGGTATGCATATACACAAGAAGCGACGGATCGTACGCCTTTATCATTCCGTAGAGTTTTCGGTAGCAAGGAGCAAGATATTTTCTCCAACGCTCTGCGCCAATCGCGAGTCCCGTCTGCATTCCGAGATCGTCTCCGAAAAACACAATTTTATTCATTTTCTGAAGTGTGGCAGCAATCTGATAGATATTGTATTCCAATACCTTATCTATAAGCACACGAATAGTCTCGTCCTCTTCGGCAAAATAGACCATAGCATCCTCAAATCCACAAAGATCCAACAGTCGCAGATACATAAAACCGTGAGGAATACTCCCATCGCGTTTTTCAGGAATCTTCAGCGAGTAAATATCCTCCTCGCTCTTAATAGGATGTCCCGTAACTATTCCCTCCGCACCCTCTATATCGTTTTCCCAAACGCATCCCCATTCATCAACATGCTTTCCATTCCGATAGGTTGGAGGAAGGTTCTCACGCATATTTTCGAGATCAACCTTTCTTCCCTTAAAAAATTGCGGATAACAGTCTGTAATTCTTTGCAGCTCGCTTCCGTAACGAAACCAAGCAGAAGGTAGAATACCAACTGAAATGGGTAATACTTCGGGATACTCCATACGAATTGCTTTAATCAAATTTGACATAACTGATTCTCCACAAATTAAAAAAATTTTTGCTTATCTTCCTTAATTGACTTAAGAGAGAAGTTTTTTTAGAAAATATTAGAGAATAATATTAGATATCAATCCCCCACAGCTACCCGCGTAACCCCGGGTTGCAGATGCAGGTTCCATTTTCTCGTATCAGTCATGACAGTCAGCTCTATTTCCTCAGCGGCTTCCAGAACGCACTCGGTCAACCGACCGCCGTCCCAAGCGAAGCTGACCTTGATACCGTCTTGTGCACAGAAATTCTCCACCCGTCCGCAAGGCCAAACCTTTGGAAGAGCAGGTAGTAGCCTCAACTCTCCGCGGCGACTCTGTAGCAACATCTCGCAAACGCAGGCGGTTCCGCCCATATTTCCATCGATCTGAAAGATCACCGGCGGGTGCAGATCAAGCAAAGAGATGGTGGCGAAATCCCCAATCAAGTGAACGAGATGATCCCAGGCATCCTCGCCACGTCCCAAACGTGCCATCAGACATGCCACCCAAGAACGGCTCCAACCAGTGTGACCGCCTCCGTGCTTCAAACGCTCGTCCAATGACCGCTCGGACGCCACCCATTCGGGACTGCCGGGCGCAAAAAGCTGAGACGGGTATAAACCGTAGATATGGGACATATGACGGTGTCCGGGTTCGACCTCTATACGTTCGGTGTCCCACTCGTTCAGACGTCCGATACTGTCTGTTGTCAATGCGGGCAGACGGTTCAGAATATTTTTCCACTCCGCGACCTTGTCGTCATCCAAACCAAGCACCTCGGCGCATTCAATGGCACTTTGGAGCAATTCCATAACCAATTCAATATCCATAGCACAGTTGATACCGATAGAAACAGGCCAACGACCCGTTCCCTCAAAACGGTTTTCGGGAGACTGAGAAGGAAGAATCCAAAGTTCTCCGTCTTTTTCTACCAGATAATCCTCGTAAAAGGCGGCACACTCCTTCAAGTATGGGTAGCAACGCTCTTTGAGAAAGTCTATATCCTTGGTATATCGCCAGTGCTGAAACATATGCTGACCCAGCCAAGGCGCTGCACCCAGCCATACCGCCCAACCCTTAGCCTCAGGGGTAACACGTCCCCATGCGTCGGTCTGAATGGTGAAAGTAAACCCGCGGCAACCGTACAGATTGCGTGCCATAACCCGCCCATACGGAACATATTTCTCAATTAGATTGAACAAAGTCCCCGCCGCATGGTACAGCCCCAAGGTCTCGGCGAACCAGTAGCACATTTCCAGATTTATGTCCAAATGGTAGTCGGATTCCCAAGCAGGTGCCAGGTCCTCATTCCATTTCCCTTGCAGATTCAATGGAAGCTCACCCGACGAACCGCTGACCATAAGGTAACGGCCATACTCAAAGTACAGTAGCGGCAAGGATGGCTCTTTCCCCTCGCGGAATAGCTGAATACGCTGATCGGTGGGCAGGTCGTCTACCTCCTCCACTGCCACGTCCAGCACTGCATTCCCACGCAAGGCGGCAAAGCTCACTTTGTGACGGGCAAACAATGCCTCAAAATCAAACTCCGCAGGCCAGATGATCTCATCCGCGGGAGGGGTGTCCTTGGCATCCGTACCAATCTGAATGAGGATAGTCAGCCGCTTGGCTTGCCGTACTTGCAGGCGGTTCTCCGTAACGGTGAGTTCGCCGTCGGTATCTACCCTCAGGGCGGCTTCAAAAGAGATACCGTCTGTGAAGGCGCCGCAAAGAGACAGTCCGTCCTCAGCGGAGCGATATGTAACGGTGCAACGTGGGTCTTCCGCTCGAGACAGAATTACCGTCATATTCGCAGGACTTTCAGATGCGATATCAACCGCTATGCAACCGTCCGCACTGCTGGCGAACAGCCGCTGTACGATCTTTCCGGTGGGAGCATCAAATGAGGTTTCGGCCAACCCAGTGTCCAGATTCAAGGAACGCCGATACTGTTCCGCATCTCCCGCATCAACTTCGATCCACAGGTCGCCCACCGGCTGGTAAGGATCTACACGACCTGGCCGGCGACCGCCCATATATTCGTTTGCTAAGGCGGTACCATTCAAAAAATCCCCTTGCAAAAGCAGATTGCGAATTTCTGGCAGATGCTCGGACACGTCAGGATATTCACGGAAACGGTTCTCACCTCTCCACATCCATTCGTGATTTAAGGCGATGCGAAGCTTTTCGGGGCGTCCCAGCATCATGGCGGCCAAACGACCGTTGCCTACGGGGAGACCTTCCCGATACAGCTCTGTCCAAGTGTTGTACCATAACGTATGCTTCATTTCAAAATCTCCTTATAAAAGTTCCTTTTTTATTGAAAATTGAACCCATAATCATTACAAAATATGGACTTTTATTTGTTATGTGTGTCCGATTCAGATGCAAAGCCATGTGTGGCTGATTTAGATGCACGTCGATTTTGCAGAGGGTATAGTACCCCCTTGGCGATGATGGGAGTTGCACTTGACCGCTATCTTCTGGGGTGAAACACCATGCTTGTAAACGAATCTATGTAATTACTTCCTATACTGATTTGAAAAAGCTGACAATTTCTTTAGGAACTGCGGAAAAATGTTTGATCTATGCAATTCTCGAATTTCAGCTCTTGCCAAAATCCATTTGCACCATTAGAATTCAGGACGCCGGACACAAGGATGTGTCCTTTCTTGTCACCCGAAAATAATATATACCGCTGATTGCCGTATGGCTCTTGAATTTTCGCTTCGCCTTTCAAGGAATCATATACTTTTTGCAATTCATAGTAAAAAGTCGGTATATCTTTTATATCAATATCCATTGTTGTAGAAGCAGAAAATCCCGCACTTGAAACCGAAACAGTTAAAATGGTATTGGACGGATAAGAAATATCCGATTCAAACACTTCAAAATCTAATGATAAACTAAAGCTTTCGCTTTCTAATAAAAAAGTGTCGTTCATTTTGTGCTATCCTTCGCTGTGTTTGTAGGCGATATCGCCTTCTTTTTTTCATTATACCACAAATTCGTAAATATTTCAACCGTTTCACAGATTCGAATCTGTCTGCAGACACGAAATGCATCTACAAAATTTCGGAAAGATTTAGAGTCTGGAAAGTGAAGCATTCGCTTCGCGAATATGAAGCACAAGCCTGCGGCTTGTATGAAGCGGCGGCGTTGCCGCCATGAAGCGAAGCGCGCGGTAACATTTCCGTGTGCCGAAGGCACGCTTCATAGGGCGAAGCCCTGCTTCACGAGTTGCTGCGCAACTCGCTTCATGCGCGTCAGCGCGCTTCATTGAAAAAAGCACTTGCCTCGGCAAGTGCTTTTTTCTGGCTGGGATGGCCGGATTTGAACCGACGAATGCCAGAGTCAAAGTCTGGTGCCTTACCGCTTGGCGACATCCCAATAAAATGCAGTATCCAAAATTTTGGATACTGCATCATTATATCATATCAAGTATTCGGTGTCAATACTTTTTGTCATTATTTGACCGCTAAATTTTTCAACATCTCAATCGCCGTATCTGTCACTTATATCCTCCACGACCGCGGGTATCTCCATACAGATTGCCGACATTATGTCGGAATATTTATCAAAGAGTCTGTCTGACAGCTCCGATGCTTCATCTATCACCAGCATCGACGCCAGATACATACTTGCCGCAGTAGCAAAGCGAGAGCAACAGGGGAAATCCGAAGTCAAGTCCAGATATACCGAATTGAATGACTGGGCGCTTGAAAGACCATTCGCCCTCCTATACGCTGCGTCCGCGCGTGCGCTCTCACAGCAGAAAGCAGCTATGAGATACGGCGCTCTTTCTTCATAGTCATCATTGGCACCAGCAGTGATTTTCTCTGCAAGTATTCTCAACGCGCTATCGTAAATGTCCTGATTTTTCAACTATATCTCTCCTTTCAGGGAAGCGGGACCGATTTCGATCCCGCTTCAGAAACAATCCTATCAGTCTTGGATACCAAGGTCGAGAAGAATCATCTCGTTGGTGTACATAACCTTTGCTCCGTAGAGGTAGAGTCCCTTGACTGCGTCAGCAAATCTCTTTTCAGGACGATACGCGCTTATCTCTGATATCTGCTCAACAAAAGACACTGCTCTCTTTGTTCTTGCGATACATTTGTAGAACGTAGTACCGGACACACTTTCGGAATCCTTATGTATGTTGTTCGATACAAATATCTTGCAACCGCCTATAGTTCCGATACAACCGTTTTCAAGAGCTGCCGAGTTATCTGTTCCCATATTGATCTTTGCCTTGAGAATAAGCTCTGCAACAGCGGGAGATACCTCTATAACGATATCGTTAGAATCGGAAACGTTATGCTCGTAAAGCTTTCTACGCGCCTTGAGAATAACGTCAATAATGTTGTCCACCGACGTATTATCGACCTTGATCTCCGAGCCTGCATTTCTATACAAGCCGTACACGTAAGAGTCGGCATCGTTTGCGAGGGCGTCTGCCGCAACCTTCATCGCAGCACTCATAAGCTTAGGGCTGCACTGTGCCTTATCGATATCATCAATTTGGAAGTTGAAGTATTTCGCTTGATTTACAATGATCTCCGCGGATGTGTCGGACAGTGTCTGCGGTGTGCTCATATCTGTGTCCTTATAATACTCATTAACCGCAACAGAACCAACGCCGCAGACTCTTATTACAGCGCCCTTTTCCTTAATGTCCGCCTCAAATTCCCTATTGCTGTTCGCAACTGCGATATACTGTTTATCAAGCTGCGTATAAAGTGTTTCGCTCCATATCATAGGAATAAATTTCTCAATAGCCATATTTTTTAGTTCCTTTCTTCAATTCTTTAATGTTTAATGTTTTAATTCCATTTTTTCATGGATTCAATTATAATATTGTACTTTTCCCTCACCTCGGCAGGGGACATTTCTCTGACCTCCGCGGGCGAGTAATAAAGGCAGTCGCACTCTTTTCCGACAGCCCCCGAGCTGCGCTCGGCATTCTTCGAGTTCACTTCCCTCGTAAGCGCCGTGTGAAGAGCAGTCTTTTTCTCGTAAAGGGCGTATGCTGCCGCAAGCGGAACGCCACCCTTGACGCTGTTCCACACCTCAGAGGGAATGCTCTCGAGCGATTTTTCGGGATATACCTCGGAGAATTCCCCTATCTGCTCCATCATACGAGAGGCATGTTTTTCACGCTCCGCTATTGCGTTTCGGAGTCGTTCGACCTCTGCTTTGAGCGATTCAATGCTCTCATCAGCCGTCTCCTCCGCCTCATCAATCGCAGAACCTTCCTCAGTTTCGGGAAGGACCGCAACAGACTCCTCATCAGAAACCGCAACAGTATCCTCAACGATATCGTCAAGGGTATCAGCTTCGCCTTGAAATCCTTTTTCAGCATTTTCGGTATTCCCTCCTTCCAAAATTTCATCTTGTGATATTATCTCATTTTCTTCCATCTGGGTTATCCTCCTTGAATTTAGTCTCGATCTCATCAATAAGCGCTTCCCTGTCTCGTACGATACCCGCAGGCAGACGCTTCACGTATGAGACAGGGGTAATGTGTCCGCCCTCAAGGAGCTTGTCCAGCATATTCTGAGCGCTCACCGCGCTGTATCTCGCTACGGGAGCTACGTCTATCCTCGCGCAAAGCACTCCCTTCCTCAGCTGTTCAAAATCCGCCTTTCCTACCGTAATATTTCCGCCCTCGTCGTACGGAAGCAATCTCTGCTTCGGATAATACGCGCACATCATATCAGCCCAGATATTCGCCATATCCTCAATGCACTTGTAATAGGCAGACCTTATCTGCTCAAGCGTTATCTTCGAGGTCTCCTGAAGTGCGATTATAGCGCTCGTGTTGTTGGCATCAATGTTTCCAAGCGCGGAATCGGTAGCCCCCATAAGCTCCTTTGTAACGTTTATAGCGTTTTCTATAAGCTCCATATATCCGTCCTGCATACTGCCGACACCAACGACCGAGACCGCGTCAGCCACGTTTCCGCCGCCTACCGCCGCTATAGCCTCTCCTACCCCGTTCGACCATTCGGGTATCTTTGATTTATCGTAAACAACCTTTGAGAAAGCCGTATCGGTCATATGCTTCATAGCGAGAGCATACGCCCGATTTATGAACTTCTGGTTGGGAATAAGGGATGTGACGGGGGACGTACCGTGGAAACTGTTCTTTGTGGGCATCCAGTTGAAATACGCCACGGGGTAAAGTCTGCAGTCGGTGTATACTCTTCTTATAACACACTCACGTGTAGACTTCTCGAAAACCACCTTACCGTCCTCCCGCCAAAATTTAATTATATAGGTGGTCTTTTCCTCCTCATCACCGTCAAGCTCACGGCTTGACAGGTCTCCCGACTGCGTATCGTAAGCTCTGTCAGCGCAGATTTTCATTGCCGTCTCGGCATCGACGCCGTATTTCATCGCCTCACGCCTGAGAGCGGACACGCTCGCGCGGCTTGACAGAATTACATAATCCTGAGACTGTATGTCCGCGCGATTCACGTCTGACACAAACAGATTGACGTTATCAATGATTTCAGTGACGATATCTCCGCTAAACCCTTGCGCGCCCCGTATCTCGGGGTCCCAATAGCAATAAAGCACTCCGTCGCCCGAGACTGCCGCGTCTGTAAGCAGTCTGTACGCCTTGTTTTCCATACCGTTCTTCTCCCAACGGTAAGCGGCATTCTTCGTGAGCACATCCAAAGTATTTCTCTGAGCCGTTATCTGTGTCTCATCGGTCATAAACGGAAGATTCTCGTCGGTATACCTGAGTGATATATCAGAGGACGCTACAGAGCAAACGAGGAAATCCACCACCCGCCTTATAACGTTGAAAACCGGTTTGGGTAGATTGCTTGCCTCTGTGCCGTACCACTGATCACCTCTGTAAAAGCGCTCGTTGCGCCTGTTGTTTTCATAAAGCCCTATATGACGCTTATATGCCTTTCCAGCTTCATATTGGCTCCACGCCTTGTTCATCTTATTCATTAACTCCTTCCTTTTACGGCTTTACCGTGATCTTGACGTCGTATATTTTCTGCTGTACGCTTGAATTAGATTCTATAGTCATAACAGTCCTTGTAAACCTATCTGATGTTATCCTCTGATTATAAGAGGAAACCAATTCAGCATCCTCGCCGCTGACCATACCGCCGCTTTCTATTCCCTTATCCGACTTAAAGGTGACGTTGATATCCTCGCCGCCAAGGTCAGCCACCATATTCATCATCATTAGCCGCTTTGTTCTTCCCGTAAGGCCGAAATCGAGTGGCTGAGAGGAATATCGGGCGTTTATCTTAGCTCCTCCTGATGGCGACTGATTATCCCGTGTGAACGTATTGCAAAAAAGAAGTACACTATTTCCAGATACAAATCCCACGCTTGACGGACCGTCAAAGAAAATATCGGCGTGTATTTTCTCATAGGTATACCATTTATTGTTCGTACCGTTGTAAACGAATACCCTGCCGTCAGGGTCGCTTGGGTTTGCGAAAAGCACCTCTCCCTTCCACTTATCCTCGTGAACCACCGCAGAATCAAAGAAGGTGCTGGGTAACAGCTCACTTATACCGTCTGATATAGAATAGGCGTTGCAGTCCTCAAGCCGATCTGTGTTGGAAGTCCACTTCATTATCTTTTGTCTGCCCACGCTTATGGGATCGTTCCCACTCTTTGCGCAACCTCGAACTGACGAGCATCCGTTTTCTGAATTTATCCTCATAGTCGGGAAATATTCGATACCGCATGCATCGCTATCCGCCATCCAGGTATCTCCCGTGGTGAATATCAAAAGCCTGTCGTAATGACGGCTGACAGCCGTTATATCATATCTTCCGTCACCTACCGTGAAATCGTAATCGGCAGGAAAATACAGCGCACCGCTATCGGGATATGCCTCCTGAGATTCACGCAAATTGGCATTTGAGACGTGCGCTGAGGAATACATAACGTTTTTTTGTTCTCCACCCCACATAAATACTCGGCTGTTATTTACACCACCGAAGACCACCGCACGAGTGTTTTTCACTAGCTTCTCTCTATCCGCCACGGACGAATCAAAGGTAAGATATACAAGCACCCTGTCGCCCGCCTCAAGCCCTGCGATATTAATAGTCCTGAAGTTGTCGTCTATCGTATAATCCGATGGCGAGAGCAAAGTACCATTAAGGTATATCGCCTCCACCGATTGCACCTTGTGAACGGTAGCTAGGAATATATTTGGTGGATCGCTGACGATATAGCTTATCCTTGCTCTTGGATTAAGCAGATTCAGTGGCTCGTTTATCTCCCCCGGATATGCTGAACCCCAATTCTTTCCGTAAAGAGGTACGTATCCCTTTGTCGGTGTCAGCTCGCCGTCATTCAGCTCGTATATTTCTTCCCCGTCCATCACAAAAATACTTCCTCGGTAATAAAATATACTTGCCATTCCATCTCTGCTCCCGACAGCGCCTGTGCCAATGCATGATTTCGTGCCGAAATCGCATTTATATAGAACATTGCCCGAAAGCACGTACGCAATAAAATCACCGTCAAAATATCCCGCGAAGATATCCCTTATCTTAAATGGCAATGCGAAAACGCTTTTGTATCCGCATCTTTTTTCAAGGGAGCCGTCGGGAAGCACTCTGAAATTCACTATCTCAGTCGCGCTACTGCCGCCTGCGGCGACCTCTCTTGTGTCTATCCCGCCAAAGCCCCCGAATTCAACCTTGGCAAGAGCCTTCTTGGTATTAAAAAATGACATATATAACCTTGCCTTTCTTTGATATTGCACAGACAAAACCGCGAATGTCAGTCAAAAAACGACGAATCGTTTTTCTTCTTAGATAGAAATACGAAGGGCTCTGCCTCCACCCGCTTCGGTGGAGTGCTTCTGCTCATAACGGCATACCGCAGAGCCTCGGGGGCGTGGGTTATCGAGTGTGGCTCGGATGAAGCGTCCTCAGCGCGTGACGGATCGCAGAGGAGCGCGGGCAAACATCTGATAAGCTCGGCGCAGCAGGATGAGATATGCAGCTTCGGCTTTCTGTCACGTCCGCCAAGGTATTCCCTGAGGACACGCCAGCCGGGAATACGCCTGTCATCCGCGGGAAGCATCGGGGGCATACCGCACACGCCCTGCATTATCTCAAAACCACTTCTTCCGCTGTCCTGCCTCCTGTTCCAGAGGTCGGGCGATGCCACTGCGTACTCCACTCTCTCACCTCTGCAAAGCTCGGCTACCCGTTCCGCCGCCTCGGAGAGTGTCAAGCCACTGACACAAAGCTCACGCTTACAGTAGATATCTCCCTCCTCGTCCACCGCCATAAGAAGCACCGCCAACATATCGAAGCCGTAGTCGAACGCCACGAAGCGTTTTGAATAGCTCGGCACGTCAGCGGGAGCGCAAACGTGAACCTCGGTGTCAAATTCGGGAAAGAACTGTCCCTCAAACACGTCCCACCTACC
>JAZQWY010000103.1:0-9266 GCA_045632545.1 Eubacteriales bacterium
GGAGAGTTCATCTCCTTTGCTAACTGCGGACTTCCTTACTATATCGGCGGTGAGATCACCGAGAAGTCAAATCTTACTCTGCAAACACCCGAGAGCTTCAAGGCTCGTTTCAATATCGAAGTTCGCACATTCAGCGAGGCGGTTGCCATTGATACCGAAAACAAGATCGTTACGGTCAAAGATCTGAAAACAGGTGAGGAATACGCCGAGCGATACGACAGCTTGGTTCTTTCTCCGGGTGCTTCTCCCATTCGCCCGAAGATTGATGGAATCGACAGTGACAGGGTGTTCACCCTGCGCAACATTCCCGACACCATGAAAATCAAACAGTATATAGACGAAAAGCATCCAAAATCGGCGGTGGTCGTCGGCGGCGGATATATCGGCGTGGAGATGGCTGAAAATCTTGCCAACGCAGGACTTGACGTAACTATCGTGGAGCTGTCCGACCATCTCATCGCTCCCCTTGATTTCGATATGGCGGCAGACGTTCATAGATATGTAAAGTCGAAAGGCATTAAGCTCGCCCTTGGCAACGGTGTGGTTGCTCTTAAAGATAGTGACAACGGCTTGACCGTAGAGTTGAACAGGGGCGTAATTGATACGGATATGGTTCTTCTGTCCGTAGGCGTGCGCCCTGATACCGATTTTATCAAGTCAGCGGTGATTGAAATAAACGAACGTGGCAGTATCATTGTAAATGAGAAAATGCAGACGAGCGCTCCCGATGTGTACGCTGTGGGCGATGCTGTGGCGGTCAAGAATTTTGTGACGGGGGAATCGTCCTTCATTCCCCTTGCAGGTCCGGCAAACAAGCAAGGACGCATCGCGGCGGACAATATCTGCGGTATTCCCTCGGAGTATAAGGGCACGCAAGGCTCGTCGGTGCTGAAGCTCTTTGATATGACGGTCGCCACCACGGGTCTGAACGAAAAGAGCGCGGCTGCCGCAGGCTACGACTATGACAAGACCTACACCTATTCCGCATCCCACGCATCCTACTATCCGGGGGCGTCCATGATGTCGGTCAAGGTGCTGTGGGATAAGGCTACGCAAAAAATTCTCGGCGCGCAGATCGTAGGCTTTGACGGTGTTGATAAGAGAATGGACGTGATTGCCACCGCCATGCGGCTCGGCGCGAAAGTGACCGACCTTGCAGAACTCGAGCTTTGCTATGCGCCGCCCTTCGGCTCTGCCAAAGATCCCGTGAATATGTTAGGATTTGTTGCCGAGAACGTCATTACGGGCAAGATCAGACAATTCTTCTGGCACGACGTGGAAAAGCTCCCACGCGACGGAAGCGTTACACTTCTTGACACACGAACCAATACCGAGGTCGCTCGCGGCAGAATCGACGGCTTTATACACATTCCGCTTGACTCGTTGCGTGAGCGCATGGGTGAGATCCCCACAGGTAAGCCCGTGTACGTGCATTGTCACAGCGGTTTGCGCTCTTATATCGCTTGCCGCATTCTTGCAGGCAACGGATTTGAATGTTACAATCTCGCAGGCGGATGGAGGCTCTATGAATCGGTCATGAACGAAAGAACGGTGCCCGAATATGTCTGCACCGAATGCAAATAGCGGGCAGTGCCCGCCGCCAATTACTCGCCTATTCAAGCATTTTTGGTATATGAAGCAACAGCTACGGCGAGGGTGTTTATTTCAATTTATTATGAAAAAGAACAAGGAGGTATATCTTATGTCAGTACAAAAACTGAATCAAAATAATTTTAATAACGCTATCGCAAACGGCACGGCTCTCGTGGATTTCTACGCCGATTGGTGCGGACCTTGCCGTATGGTTTCCCCCATCGTGGACGAGATTGCCGAGGAAAGAAGCGATATTACCGTTGGCAAGGTGAACGTAGATGATGAGAACGCCCTTGCCATGAAATATGGCGTGATGAGTATTCCCACGCTGATCGTCTTTAAGGACGGAAAGGAGGCGGCAAGAATTGTCGGAGCAAGACCCAAAGCCGCCATTCTTGCGGAGCTTGTGTGATGAAGCGCATTATAATTGCCGTATCGGTTGTGCTGATGCTCATTTCTCTGCTTGTGGGGTGCAACGATGGTAATAATAAAAACGTCTACGAGCAGATCACGCCTGACGAGGCAAAGGCGCTTATGGATAGCGAGGAAGGATACATCATTCTCGACGTGCGAACCCCCGAGGAGTTTGCCGAGAGACATATTGAAGGAGCTATTCTCATTCCAGATTATGAGATCGGAGAGAAAGCAGAAAGCATATTAACCGACAAGGATCAGCTGATCCTCATCTATTGCCGAAGCGGCAGGAGAAGTAAAAACGCCGCAAATGAGCTTGCGGCGTTAGGCTACACGAATATCAAGGAATTCGGCGGTATCAATGATTGGAAATACGGAACGGTAACAGAATAATCGCATATATGACAAAAGCCACGGCTCGCTTGAACCGTGGCTTTGATCTTTAGTATGCAAGATTTTGGAGCTTCTTTTTATCCTTGATGACAATACCTTTTCTCGTGACCTCAATGAGTCCGTCAGATGCGATGTGCTTTAACATTCTCGTAACCACCTCTCTGGCAGTTCCGAGGTGTCGAGCGATCATTTCGTGCGTAAGCGTGACGGTATCCGTCCCGTTTGCCTGCGTTTCTTCAAGAAGAAAGATGGCAAGACGCTTATCCATACTCATAAACACGACCTGTTGCATGATCCACATCACGTCCGAGAAACGGCCGACGGCAGTTTCAAGGGCGTAATTCTTCACTTCAAGATAGCGAGAGCTAACGTCTCCGAAAGCCGCGCTACTGATGCGGTAGCAATCGCTCGGAACTTCAGCATCCACATATACGTCAAAGGTGATACTGTTCAATACGCACGAAGCGGATAACATACAGATATCACCAGGCACAAGGCGGTAGAGCGTGATCTCCTTACCGTTCTCCGAGAGCATATACAGGCGCAATCTGCCCGAGCGCACGATAAAAAGCCCCGAGCAACCCATATTGTCGTGAACGGGCTGTTCCTTGTCAAAGTGTTCCTCTGCGGTATTCTCACATAGATAGTTTTTATCTTCTTCCTTTAGTGCTTTCCAGAACGGAAAGTATTGTTCATAGAAGGCGTATAAAGACATAATATCTCCGTCCTTTCGTGGTTTTATTTATATCATTATACCATATTTTTGTGAACTTTTCAAGCGATTTGGCTATTTTTTGCTTTCTGCGACGAAAATTTTGAGTGTTGTGAAAAGCTACTTTGCGTTACAAAATCTACGGATATGTAAATTACTGTTTTTTATTTGCATATCTGCCGATATTTTTGATAAGAATGATAAGCCCAAGGATCATAATTGTCGGGAACACAGTGGCAACAAGCAGGCCTGTTTTCAAATTCCCCCCCACAGCATCCGCGATTCGCCCTACCATAGCAGGACTCACCGTAGCTCCCAAATCTCCGGCTAATGCCAAAAAGGCAAACATTGCCGTTCCTCCCTTCGGGCATTTTTGCGAAGAGATACTGATTGTTCCCGGCCACATGATTCCAACCGGCAAGCCACAAAGTGCACAACCGACAAGACCGACAATTGAAATCGGCGACAACGATGCCAACAGGTAACAAACCACACACAGTGCGCCACAGCCGAGCATAACCTTAGTCAAATCAAGCTTTTCGCTTTTCTTGCCATAAAAAACTCGTGCCAAACCCATAAAGACAGCAAACAGACAAGGGCCGGCTAAGTCACCTATTGTTTTGGAAACACCCAAAGCCGACTCCGTAAAGGCGGATGCCCATTGAGCCATCGTTGCCTCAGATGCGCCTGCGCATATCATAAGTATTATCATTAACCAAAACAACGGCAATCTCAACAGCCGACCGATGCTCATTCCTTCTCCGTCCTCTACCAATCGATCTATTGGACAAGAGAGAAAATTAAAGGTGTTCAATAACGGTACTGCCGCCCATATCAGCGTCAGAATTTGCCAATAAGCTGTACCGAATATTGCAAAAAAGAGCGTAGAGCCTAAAATCACACCAACTGCGCCCCAGCAGTAAAACGAATGCAATAGGCTCATCACGCCTGCCTTGTTTTCAAAAGGACAAGCCTCGACGATAGGGCTTACCAAAACCTCGATCAAACCGCTGCCGATTGCATAAAGCACTACGGAAATAATAATACCAATAAAAGGATTGGGCAGTATCTCCGGCAAAACCGCCATAAAGATAAGCCCTGCGGCAGAAACTATCTGCGAGACTACCACGCAGGTACGGTATCCAATAATGTCAGCGAATTTCGTTGCCACCAAGTCAACAAGCAATTGCGTTAAGTAAAAAACCATTGGAACGAGCGCAATCATTTCGAGTGAAATTCCGTAGGTGCCCTTAAATGTCAAGAATAATAGTGGTACAAAGTTTGCGGATATCGCTTGCGTTATAAAGCCAAGATAGCAAGCGATCAGCGTTTTTTTATAGTTCTTCGTTTTTGTCATAAAGTCTCCTTGTACTGATATGAATTATTACGAGGTATTATATCATCAAAAGCGAAGAAGTAAAAGACATATATGCGTCAAGAACAAGTACTATTTACCCAAAACTCGACGATTTCCGGGTGCATATCCGTAATTCTTTCTAAACTGACGGCTGAAATAGTTTACGGAATTAAAACCACACTCAAGGCTGATCTCTTGAAGTGTAAGATTAGTTTCACTCAATAATCTGTGCGCAACCTGAAGCCTATATTTTATCAATGCCTCAATTGGAGAGCAGCCCATATATGTATTGAAGCACCGTCCGGCTTCACTTCGGCTGATATTAGCGGCTCTTGAAATTTCTTCAAGTGTAACGGCTTCGGTATAATGCTCATAGATATAGGCCAACATTTGTTGAATTCTAATCTGTGCGGTGATTTGTATTCGTGAGACCTGCGATTTTGGTAAAGCTTCAAAATTCCGAAATATGTATTCAAAGATATGATTGAGATTACGCTGAACGACCATCTCACAACACTCACCTTGACTGCTCATCGCTTGATATATTTCCCTTATCAACCGATTTACCTCACGCTGCCTCTCGTTTCCATTTCTGAATACGATATAAGGCAACGAATCGCAAGTGGAAATCGGTTTAACATATTTTTGATTAATTGCGCTTATTTCAGATGCTATGACCCCGCTTGAAAACACGATATTCGGCATGGGCTCGGGGATATCCCCGTGAAACTGTTTGATTCCATGTAGGATATTTCCGTTCACGAAAATACTGTCGCCTGCTTCCAAGACTATATGCTCCTGTCCCACTTGAAAATCTAACGCAAAGACCGTCGCCGTAGCGAGTTCAAATTCGGGATGCCAATGCAGCGGTCCGGCGCGGTTTGGTAACGAAGCAAGTTCATCGTGAAAATAGGTTATCGGAAAATCGTTATTATTATGAGGTATTTGTTCTCGTAGCTGATGGTCTAGTATGATAGCCATTGTTATTTACTCCTGAGCAGACATTTAGAATTCAATTACACAATTATTCGCTTATATTATATCATAGAAAAGTAAACAGTTCAATCTTTGAAAAAACTTTTCGCTCTAATGTTTTATTTTTCTTTGTACCGCAATTTTTTAGGACTGACAGTACACATATAGCTTTGCAGTACAATTTTCCAAAGTGTATTTGAATTTATAATTTATATCTAACTGTTTTGGGTACGGAAACACGTTAAATGGTAAAGAAATATGAATATATCAATTTGTTTCACTTCCCTGTTGATTTTTTTGGAATTTTGTGTTAAACTATCCGTATATTTACTTGCAACAGAGCAGGAACGGAGATATCTATGAATTTATGTGACATCAAAAATATAAAACAACTTATGGCAATGTTCTCGCTGAATTTCCGAAAGGAATTCGGTCAGAACTTCCTCACCGACAATCTGGTGGTCGAGGATATCGCAGACTCCTGCTGTGATGATACTGACAGCACCATACTTGAGATAGGTCCGGGCGTGGGCTCTCTCACCAAGGAGCTTGCGCTGAGGTATAAAAACGTGATAGCAGTTGAGATAGACAACGGCCTTATCCCCCTGCTGAAATATACCCTTGACGAGCACAAGAACGTACGCGTGGTAAATTCAGACATTATGAAAACAGACCTGCGTGAGCTTCTTGCGGACTCGTTTGCCTCGGGGAAGGTCTCGGTCTGCGCCAACCTTCCCTATTACATCACCACGCCTATTATGATGATGCTTCTCGAGTCGGGGCTTCCCTTTGAATATATCACAATAATGATACAGTCCGAGGTAGCAGACAGGCTATGCGCCAAGGCGGGAGATAAGGCATACGGCGCTATCACGGCGGTACTTAACTACTATGCCACTGCCGAAAAGCTATTTGTGGTAAAGTCCGACAGATTCGTGCCCGAGCCCAAGGTCGATTCGACAGTTATACGCGTCAAGCTCCACAAAGAGCGTCCCTATAAGCCGATTGATGAAGCTACCTTCTTCAGAACTATCCGCGCCACATTTGAGCAGAGGAGAAAAACTCTCCCAAACGCCCTCTCGGCGGTATTTGGAGAGCTGAGCAAGGAGGAGATAACCCGTATCATAACCGAGAAATGCTCCCTGCCCCCAGACATACGCGGCGAACGCCTTGACACGACGCAGTTCGTAAGTCTTTCGGACGAGCTGTTTCTGGCTATATCGAAATAATCTTTTTCGCTATTTATCGCCAATATCATTGACAAAGGCACGAAAATGATATATAATATTTTATTGCAATTAACATTATAGAGAGGTTTTACTGAAATGACAATTTATGACGAGCTCGTCGCCAGAGGGCTTATCGCTCAAGTTACAGACGAAGAAGAAATAAAAGAAATGATAAACAACGGAAAAGCCGTTTTCTACATCGGCTTTGACCCAACGGCGGACAGTTTGCACGTTGGTCACTTTATGGCTCTCTGCCTTATGAAGCGGCTTCAAATGGCGGGAAACAAGCCTGTCGCCCTTATCGGCGGCGGTACGGCTATGGTGGGAGACCCCTCGGGTCGCACCGATATGCGTCAGATGATGACAAAGGAGACTATCGAACATAACTGCGCTTGCTTCAAGAAGCAGATGAGTAGATTCATCGACTTCTCCGAGGGCAAGGCTATTATGGTCAACAACGCCGATTGGCTTCTCGACCTGAACTATATCGATGTTCTGCGTGACGTGGGAGCTTGCTTCTCCGTAAACAGAATGCTCAGCGCCGAGTGCTACAAGCAACGAATGGAAAAGGGTCTGTCCTTCCTTGAATTTAACTATATGATAATGCAGTCCTACGACTTCTATCACCTCTACCAAACGCTTGGTTGTAATATGCAGTTTGGCGGCGACGACCAGTGGTCGAATATGCTCGGCGGAACTGAGCTTATCCGCCGTAAGCTTGGCAAGGACGCATACGCTATGACTATCAATCTTCTCCTCAACTCCGAGGGCAAGAAGATGGGTAAGACGCAATCGGGAGCCGTATGGCTCGACCCCGAAAAGACCACCCCCTACGACTTCTACCAATATTGGAGAAACGTGGCGGACTCCGACGTTCTCAAGTGTATCAGAATGCTGACTTTCCTGCCCCTTGAGGAGATAGATGCTATGGATAGCTGGGAGGGCGCACAGCTCAACCGCGCGAAAGAGATATTGGCTTACGAACTGACAACTCTCGTCCACGGCGAGGAGGAGGCAAAGAAAGCTGAGGCGAGTGCAAAGGCTCTCTTTGGCGCTGGCACTGACGCTACCGCACCCGTTGTAGAGCTTTGCGACGAGGATTTTGTTAACGGCGTTATCGACATCGGTTCTCTGCTTGTAAAGGCGGGGCTTGTGCCTTCCAAGTCCGAGGCAAGACGCGCTATCGAACAGGGCGGCGTTGCTGTTGAGGGAGACAAGATAACCGACTTTAAGGCAACCTTTACTAAATCCGACCTTGCCGACGGAAAGACATTCCGCCGCGGAAAGAAGAATTTCAAAAAGATAATAGTTAAATGACAAACATCCCCGCGCTTACGGCTTTCTCTGTAAGCGCGGGGGTACTTTTATCAAAAAAACAAGGGCGTTGCATTGCAACGCCCTAAATTTGACTTACGCTTTCTTTGTGAACTTTCCGAAGGTTCCGATCTTTATGTAATCTTCGCCTTCTTCAAAATCAAAAGTACCGTCGTATGCCTTAACGTCCTTATCCTCGCTCTCGAACTCGAAGGTTATCTTGTCGTCGTCAATAGAGTACTTTCCTTCAACAGGATCTCCTGCCTTACCAAGAACCTTGAGGGTAATGGTTACCTTGCTGCCCTTAAACTCCATCTCAGCGCCTGTTCCGAGAGCTTCCATTGTGTAAGTTCCCGAAAGCGTCTTGCCGCAGGATGCGAGAGCCAAGCAAAGGATAACAGCAGTCATAACGAGAGCCAATACCTTAAGTGATTTTTTCATAGTCGAGCCTCCTATTCATTAATAGTTTACCCTTAAATTTTATCACGAAATGTCGATTTTGTCAATAGATTTTGAAGAATACATTAATGAAAATTTCTCGTAAGCTATCCACACAGTTATAAATATTATGCACAAATATACGAAAATGTTACCCAAGTACGTATACAGAGTATGACCTTGTCTTGCGTATACATCGGCGGTTATCTGACCTTCGGTAATCGCGCCGAGCAGATCCACCGTCTCGCCAGTGGGGGTTATAACCGAGGAAACTCCCGTATTTGCCGAACGGACGACGTACCTTCCATTCTCTATCGCGCGGAGCTTTGCCTGAGCGTTGTGCATATAAAGCGCGGCGGAATCAAGAAACCAAGAGTCGTTCGTGGAGATAGCAAGTACCTCCGCGCCCGCAAGTGTAGACTCCCTCGCAAGCTCGTCGTATATAGAATCAAAGCAGATAAGCGAGCCTACGCTTGTTCCTTCAAGTTGCATTATCTGCGCACCCTCGCCTGAAGCAAGGTCCTCAGAGAGCATAGATATCTCGGTAAGCGGCGGTATAAGCACCTCAAAGACCGCCCTCAGCGGAACATACTCTCCGAACGGAACAAGGTGCCGCTTTGAATATACAGTATCGTGCAGACTTCCGTCAGGCAACGCCGCCACGATAGAATTCAGCTCCACGCCTTCAGCGTTATCTGTAAACGCGCCAACAAGTATAGTTACTTGATTTTCTTTCGCCAAACGACATATGAATTTTTCAACCGACTTATAAGCCCCGATATTATATGGCATAGCCGATTCGGGCCAGACGACTATCTTAGCCCCCTGCTCTGCCGCCTCG
>JAZQWY010000104.1:0-5958 GCA_045632545.1 Eubacteriales bacterium
CCGAATACGTTTCCCTTATAGGAAATGATCTTGCAGAGCATCTCCTCCTTTACGAACTTAAAGTTCTCGGGCAGCTTGTCGCTGTTAAGGGGAAGCATATCGAACGTCTCCATATCCATAAAGTAATACAGGTCTCCGTCATTATAGGAGTACTGCATTTCCTTTCTTTCAATGTAAGCGTTCTCAAACTTATCCGTAGGGCTGAAAGTTCTTTCGATAACAGCGCCTGTGATAACGTTCTTTATTTTTGTACGTACGAACGCAGCTCCCTTTCCGGGTTTTACGTGCTGGAACTCAATAACCTGAAATACGGCTCCGTCCATATCAAAGGTTATACCGTTTTTGAAATCGCCGGCTACTACCATTTTTATTTACCTCCGAAAATAAATTTCACTTAGCATATCCTTAATATGCATTAAAATACATTTTATTTTACTATATTTTTTCAATAATTGCAAGTACTTTTTCAAAAAAACAGTAAAAATGACCAGATTTCTTTTGTTTTTTATTTTTGAGTCAAAAAATCAATACTTATATTCAAAAACTAAAGCGCTTATGACCATCCTTGCCATAAGCGCTTTTATATGGGTCACATAAATTCCGTACTGTTTATTAAAGCACAGAATTCATAGTTTCCTCAAGGGCTATCTCAGACCATCTCCACAATTTTCTCGGATCATTATTAACGGTACTGATATCCTTAAGTAACAGCTCCAATCCCAAGCCGTTGGCTTTCGCCGCGGCAATCGTACGTCTGAGGTCTTTTCTGACCACATCTTCATCAAGAGTCGGTGTGGCAAGGTAGCTGGGAGTGGGCTTGTTCGACATAATATACTTTTTAGGAAGATTAGCGGCAAAGCGCTCTCGATCACTCCAGGGACTGCAAGACACCTTACGAATGTTTGGCATACGGTCGATTACGTCCAAACGATCGTCAAGGCGCTCACAACAGCCGTAATATACCGAGCCGAAATATGAGAATATCTTCGACATATAAGGTACTTCAAATTCCTCGTTAACAGAAGGGGCAACCGATGTGAATATCTGCGCCATACTGAATGTCCAACCGTCATACGTGGTAGGGTGGTCAGGGTCGCAATCGGCAGAGGGTAATCTATCACTAAAGGTATACGAGCAGTGGCATTTGTTGCTAACGATATCGTATACCCCCAGCTTGTTAATCTGCTCGATATAATCGATAACAGCATTGGTATATCTGTCCATAATTGCATGGATCAACTCGGGACGATCCAACAAATCTATGTAACAGTTTTCAACTCCCTTCCAGAAAGAAATCTGATCCCACAAACCGGAATGAAGCATAATGCCACCCCACTTCAGCGGAGCGATACCGTCAAAGATACTGTGCGCCGCGTCAAGAATCTCAATCTCTCTGTCATGATCTATGCTCAGCTGAGGCGTTTTTATTTTTTCAACGTCTTCCATTTCCGCAAGCTGATCTTCAAACAAATGACTATATACCTTATTTTGGGAATCGTTACTCTGTCTCACCATGTCCATTCCAAACCCTGTATCCCTAATTGGCCGAGGCAAGACAATATACGGATTCAAGACCATATCGACAGGCATATGCTCCCACTTATATATTGCCACACGCAACCCTCTCTCGACTTTTTTGAAATAACTGTCTTCCACGGTACAAACCAACGATCCGTCCACATCCATCTCCTCCCACGGGATCTGGTCTATAGTAACCATCGGCTTTTGCATATTCATATTGTTAAGTGCGCGCCAAAGCTCACGTTTTTCGTTGTTTTTTCCAGAAAGCGCATAAGTCATATACCGAGTAGCTAACGCTCGGAGTGTTTCACGGTCTTGGCTACGAATTTCCATAATTCTATTCTTCCTTTCATCACGCCGTAATAGCGGTGGTAATAAGTTTGTACTTATTATATTACATCTTTTTTGATTTTGCAAGTAGAAATCCAAATTTTTATTTTTACCATAAAAATTGTTCTAAACACGCCAAAAAGTATGCCAAAAGTCTCAAAAATCCTTGACAAAGTTGCGTTTATGTATTATAATTGAATATATATGTTCACTTACGGGAGGATGTATAAATGATAAGAAGTATGACAGCCTTCGGCAGAGCGAGAGCTACTGTTGACGGCAAGGACATAACCGTTGAGATAAAATCGGTAAATAATCGCTTCTTCGACTGCTCGGTCAAGCTCCCCCGCGCTTTTTCTTTCATAGAGGAAAAGATAAAACCTTACTTTCAAACACATTCGATAGCTCGCGGAAAGGTTGACGTTTTCATCGGAATAGAGGTCGTAGACAATCCCGAGGTAAATATTGCGGTGGACTGCGGATACGCCGAAAAATATATCTCTGCTCTGCGTGAGCTGGGTGAGAAATTCGGTCTGCGTGACGATATCTCGATTATGAGAGTGGCGCAGAACCGCGAGATATTCATTGAGACAAAATCCGAGGACGACATAGAAAAGGATTGGCAGGCGGTTTCCTCTGTCCTTGACCTCGCTATAGAGAAATTTATCGCCGCAAGGAAGCGAGAGGGCGATAATATAGAGCAGGACCTTATCGGAAAGATAAAATCTATAGGTCAATACGTAGACGAGATAGAAGCGCTATCGAGGAACGACACACAGTCCTATCGCAAAAAGCTTGAGGAAAAGCTCCGCGATATGCTGTCGGACAACAGGATAGTCTTTGACGAAAACAGAATACTGACCGAATGTGCTATTTTCGCCGATAAGATAGCTATCGACGAGGAGCTTGTTCGTCTACGCTCACACTTTGACGGTTTTCGCTCGATACTTACCTCAGACGAACCCGTAGGTCGCAGACTGGATTTCCTCGTTCAGGAGCTGAACCGCGAGATAAATACTATCGGCTCAAAATCCTCAAACTCGGATATCACCCGCAGAGTAGTGGACGTAAAATGCGAGATTGAGAAGATACGAGAGCAGATACAAAATATCGAGTAAGCGGGAGGCATATATGAAATTCATAAATATAGGCTTTGGAAATATGGTCGCCGCAGACAGAGTTATCACTATCGTCAGCCCCGACTCGGCGCCGATAAAGCGCCTCATTCAAGACGCAAAGGATTCCGGACGCGTTATTGACGTATCCTGTGGTCGAAGAACTCGCGCGGTCATAGTCACCGACAGCGAGCACGTGATTCTGTCGGCAATACAGGCCGAAACTATCGCCAACAGGCTTGACAGCGGAATAAATGATGAGGATATAGAAGAATAATCACTTTGGAGAGGTCAAAAATGTCAAAAGGACTTATGCTTATAATATCAGGTCCCGCGGGAAGCGGAAAAGGGACTGTAAACGCGCATCTGCTGAATACGGGAGACTTTGTGTACTCTATCTCGGCAACAACGCGCGCGCCGCGCCCGGGCGAGAAGAACGGCGTTAATTATCACTTCATCTCGAGAGAGGACTTCATCTCACGAATAGAATCGGGAGATATGCTGGAATACACCGAATATTGCGGAAACTTCTACGGAACACCGAAAAAAGAAGCCGAGGCTGTGCTCGATAGCGGAAAAAATCTAATACTTGAGATAGAGGTCGACGGCGCTCATCAGGTGAAAGCAAAATACCCCGACGCTATCCTCATTATGCTACTTCCCCCTTCCTTCAAGGTTCAGGAAAGCAGACTGAGAAACAGGGGCACCGAGACCGAGGAGAAAATACTAGCAAGACTTGAGCGCACGAAAGAGGAGCTCTGCGACGTGTCGTCATACGACTACGTCGTTTACAATTACGACAATATGGACAAGGACGCGGCAGACGAGATACTTTCGATAGTCAAGGCGGAAAAAAGCTCACTCCGCAGAAACGCCGACGTTAAACGCAAATATTTTGAAAACTAAAGTTCGGTGAGTACATACCACCGATATTACCAATAATAAATATTATAATCTTCAAGGAGAACCGATATGATCTACCCAACTATCACAGAACTTACAAAGGACGAATTCAACCGCTACGAGCTTGCGCTCGCAACCGCTAAGTGCGCTCGTATGATAACCGACGAGTACGTAAAGCAGCGCGAGGCTGCCGAGAGAGCGTCTACAGGTAACAAGGATACCGACAGAAATCTTATGAGCGCTATCAACAAGGAATACCGTGACGAGAAGGCTGTAAAGAACGCCATAAAGCGTATCCACAGCGGCGAATATACCCTTGTCAGAAGAGAGCCCGACGAGGAAGCCGTAGCTGAGACCGAAGCGGACGAGACCAACTCTTCCGCGGAATAATCCTTCCCCGCGTAACTAAAACGATAATTTCACAGGAGGACGGCTATGATCTTTGAATACGCGGGAGTACACCTGCTTGACAACCCGTTTTTCCTTGACAATAATTACGACTATTACATTCCGTCAGAGCTCAGAGACTCTATCTGCCGAGGTTGCTTCGTCAGTGTTCCATTCGGAACGTCAAACAGAAAGTGTCTCGCGGTAGTCACAGAGCTACGCCACAAGCCACTTGCCGAGGGCATAGACTGTAAGCCGATATTTTCGATGTGCAACGAAAAGCTCACTCTCTCGGAGGAACTTTTGAAGCTTTCCTTTTTTATAAAGGAACAAACTCTCTGCACTCTCGGCGAGGCAGTGCGCGCCATAGTTCCCGCGTCTGTGCTGTCACATCTGGAAGAGGTGTATTACGTCTCCCCAAGCTTTGACGACAATTTCAAAGGACTTGACGCGCCGACGCTTCTGATTTGCGATTATATCCGCAAAAAAGGAAGCGTCCGATTTGATTTACTGAAAAATAAGTTCGGCCCGCAAGCCGCGCCCTCACTGAAAAAGCTCAGGGAATGCGGCGCCGTTTTGCGGGACTTTGAGGTCAGGGATAACGAAGGAAAAACCGAAAATCATTATTCCCTGAATATTCCCAGCGAGGATGCTTCGGATATCCTCTCGGGAATGGACAAAAAATACCGTCTGCGCTCCCCTATGCACGTGGAAATAGTGCGTGTACTTAATGAGCCTGACACCGAGCTTTGCGAAAACGAGCTCATGGAGATAACGGGCGCGTCGCGAGCGCAGATAAAGGCAGTGCTTGATAAGGGTATCATCAAAAAAACTCTCCGTCCTATAGACAGAGTGGAACTTGAGGAATACGTGGGCGAGGCAAAGCCGATAGAGCTCAACTCGGAACAATCGGCGGCGCTTGACACACTGAACGCGCTCCTTGACACGGGCGAGCCGAAAGCAGCCCTGCTTCACGGAATCACCGGAAGTGGTAAGACTTGCGTTATGATGAAGCTTATCGACAGAGTTCTTGGCGATGGGCGCGGCGTTATCGTGCTTCTTCCCGAGATATCCCTCACTCCTCAAACTCTCGGTCTTTTCTGCTCACGGTACGGAGACAGGGTGGCAGTCATACACTCCGCCCTCTCGTCAGGCGAAAGATTTGATACGTACAACAAGATAAAGGAAGGCAAGGCCGACCTCATCATAGGCACTCGCTCTGCCGTTTTCGCTCCCCTTGAAAACCTTGGGCTTATTGTCATAGACGAGGAACAGGAGCATACATATAAATCCGATATGAACCCCAAATACCACGCGAGAGATATCGCGCGCTACCGTTGCTCATACAACAACGCGCTTATGCTCCTCGCGTCGGCAACTCCCTCTGTTGAAAGCTACAAGAAGGCGTTAGAGGGCAAATATACGCTCATAAAGCTTACTAAAAGATTCGGCGAGGCGGTGCTTCCCTCAGTCACCGTCTACGATATGCGCCCCGAGACGCAGTCAGGAAATCTCTCCCCCCTCGGCGCTATGCTCTGCCGCAGACTTGTGAAAAATCAGGCAGAGAGGGGGCAGTCGATACTGTTTCTTAACAGGAGAGGATATAACAATTTTCTCAGCTGCCGAAGCTGCGGAGAAGCCATAAAATGCCCCGTGTGCAGTGTGTCTATGACATATCACACCGTGGGAAACTCATACGACC
>JAZQWY010000105.1:0-1850 GCA_045632545.1 Eubacteriales bacterium
CATTCGGGCAAACAAGACTTCGTTATGCCCGATATTGTGAGCGACGCACTATTTGACGGCAACAGAAGTAATATCCAACCCACTCAGGATATGATAACCTATTCCGAATCGCAAGGCGGTAAGGGCGTCATATATTCTGCGCAGCCCAGTATAAAGGACAACACCAAGAGCGACGCGATAGGACGTTTTGTATTTGATAGCACCGAAGATGAGCTGATTATCAAATTCAGCGGCACAGAGCTTTGCGCTTATGTATTTTCAAAGAGCGTGAGTTGGCTCGTATCCATAGACGGCGGGGATTATACGACCGTAGAGGGTACGAGTCATAATCCGGTTATCTTCGCCAAGGGACTGAATTCGGGTGAGCATATCATAAAAATAAAGCTTTTGAACACAAAAAGCGTTCAGATAGGCTCTTTGTTCGTCCGCGATGCAAATGCCGCAACCGCCAAAACTCCGTAAATCAGTTCGTAATTATAATGAACAGATAAAAGCAACAAGTAATTTCAAAAAATCAGATAAGGAGCATTGATGAATATATGTCAATAACCTTTGCAGAATCACAGAACACCTTTTATCTTGACGGAAAGGACGTTACTTACGCTATATGGATAAACGACGTAGGATATCCATGTCATATGTATTTCGGCGCTAAAATTACCCACGACGGACTCAGGCATACAAGAGCAGCGGGAAGAGCGTCCAGAACCGCAACCCCACCGGGATTTGATAAAGCAAAATATTCGTACCAGTATTATCTCCCTGAATACGCCTTTTTCGGCACAGGAGACTTTCGCGAGCCTGCTGTGATAGTGGAGAACAGTACGGGTGACAGAATATGCGATCTGCTTTACGATTCGTATGAGATATTACCCGAAAAGCCAAGAATAAACGGCATGCCGTCTATGCGCGGCGGCGAGACTCTTGTGCTTCATCTTAGGGACAAGATAAGCAATATCGGAGCAGACCTATATTATACCGTATACGACGACTGCTCCGTAATAGTAAGACGTGCGGTTATAAAAAACGGTGGGGAGGATTCCTGTAAGCTTTATCGGGCATATTCCTTTTCCATGGGACTGCCCGGAAACGACTACAATATAACCACTCTCCACGGCGGTTGGGCGTGTGAGAGAAATACGGAAACCATTTCAATGCATCACGGAGTCGTGTCCATCGACTCAAAGCGTTGTTCATCGTCGGATACGCTCAATCCCTTTATGGCAATTACCTCTCCTATCACGTCCGAGCATCTTGGCGAAGCTTATGGAGTAAACCTCATATATTCTTCTTCTTTCGTTCTCAAAGCCGAGGGAGTGGTGTCGGGCGATACGGTGATAACGGGTGGCATAAACGATTTCAACTTCACTTGGAAGCTTGAAGGCGGACATAGTTTTGAAACTCCCGAAGTTGTTGTAGCGTATTCTAATGAGGGTATAGGCGGCATGAGCCGAGCATTACACGACGCTTACAGACGGCACCTCATAAATCCCCGATATGTAAACAAAAGCCGCCCCATAGTTATAAATAACTGGGAGGCGACGGAGCTTGCATTTACAGAGGAAAAGCTGAGAGCAATAGTCGATTCGGTAGAGGGAACGGGAATAGATACTTTCGTTCTTGATGACGGTTGGTTCAGAGTAAGAGACGATGAATTCTGTAGTCTGGGAGATTGGAAGGTAAACGAAAACAAGCTTAAGGGCGGACTTAAGCCGCTTGTTGACTACGTTCATTCCAAGGGAATGAAATTCGGACTTTGGGTTGAGCCCGAGATGGTAAGCGAGGATTCGGACATCTTTCGTGCCCACCCCGATTATGCCATAGGTATGCCACAAAGAGAGCGTTGCTAT
>JAZQWY010000106.1:0-5659 GCA_045632545.1 Eubacteriales bacterium
CCTAAAGGTATGCTTACATTGGTTCGATCATAAAGCGAGTTGACCGAAAAATTTTCAATTTCATTTGAATAGTTGCGTGTTGTTTTCATGATTTTTCTCCTCAATAAAATAAAAATGGCGCCGATGAAATCGGCGTCAACAATTTATCCTAACTTGAGTTGAATCGAAAGCGGACAAACATTATGCGATTTCATCAAAATATACTTTAGCATTTTGTCCACCTCCTTTTCCGAAGATTTGTTACACGCTTATTATACCATATGACAGACTTATTGTCAAGACACATAAACCACTGGTTGTTAAAATTCGATTAAATACATAGGACTCGTTACAAGCATGGCGTTAAAAGTCCGGTAGAACGCGGAACCTTTTAACTCCTATCATCGCCAAGGGATTAGTGTACCCTCTGCAAAATCAAGGTGAATCTAAATCAGCCACACACGGCTTTGCATCTAAATCGGACACACATCGTTCAAAAAAGCCTAACGCGTACGCGTTAGGCTTTTTTGAACGATGTGTTCCGCTCACGCGGAACGTTATGCGCTCTTCGGGCGTGATGTTGCTTGTGGCAGTGATGTGCGCTTCGCGCGTGAAATTCGGAACACATTACATCACTTTGTGCCGCAGCCACAACATTATTGTCCGATTGTGTTAAAAATGAACGATATAGAAATTTGCGTAATCCAGACGACAAAAAACTCCCTTTGCTCAGGCAACGGGAGTTTTTTGTAATTACGCCTCTATCTTCATATCTCCGTCCTTTACCCAGCCAAGCTTTCTCAGTATCTCGTTGAACACGAGGGAGAGAACCGCGGGGAGAATGAAGCATATAAGGACAAGTCCTATCCAGTGCAGGGCAGTGACCTCGCCGGGGTATCCGTTCTCTGGGGAAACCCAACCGAGTATCAGTCCTATAGGACCAAGAAGTCCGCAGGTTCCCATACCTGAGTTGATAGCCGCGCCGTACATTTTAAGGTCAAAAACGCAGACCGCGAGAGGTCCCGTGATAGCTGACGCGAGTGTGGGGGCTATCCATATCTGAGGGTGACGAATGATGTTGGGCATCTGAAGCATACTCGTTCCAATGCCCTGAGAGAGAACGCCGCCCCAACGGTTATCACGGAAGCTGATGACTGCAAATCCAACCATTTGCGCGCAACAGCCCGCAACCGCCGCAGCTCCCGCTATAGCAAGTCCCTCCGAGCCGCCGACAGCCGCCGCGCTTCCCGTGAGAACTAGCCCCGCGCAGATAGCCGCGCTTGATATCGGGAGCGTTAGGCAGACACCAATTACCACCGATACGATGATACCCGTTACCAGAGGAGCTTGAAGCGCCGCCCAGCCGATAAATTTGCTTATGTATCCTACGAGTGTTCCGATATAGGGAGCTATGAGTATTGACAGAAGTCCGCCCACGAAGACGGTTACAAAGGGCGTTACAATGATGTCAACTTTAGTTTTCTTAGATACCAGCATACCTATCTCGACAGCGATTATAGCGATAAAGAACACGGCGAGGGGACCTCCCGCACCGCCAAGGGCGTTTGCGGCGTATCCAACAGATGCCGCAGAGAAGATTACGAGGGGGTGAGCTTTAAGCGAAAAGGCGATAGCAGCCGCCATAGTGGGTCCTGCCATAGCCTGAGCGTAACCGCCTATAGTCGCCATAAATTCGAGGTGCGGGATCATTCCGATAGCTTTGAAGATAGTTCCAATGAGCAGAGACGCAAACAGACCCAATGCCATTGCGCCCATAGCGTCAATGAAATAACGTTTGAGATACTTTTTGATAGTTTCCATTTTTTATCTCCTTAATAATTTATTGTGATAAGTATACCACAAACAAAAATTTCCTTCAACCCGAAAATTTTACATATTTTTACCTATTTTTTGTTCATAATTGAATAATTTTGACAAAACAGACAGAAAACCGAGACAAACTGCATATTTTCTCGGTTTTCTTATGTTGTCTATATAAAGAGCTTTGCCGCTAACGTGACCGCTACGCAGAGCAGAGCTCCCACGAGCGTTGGTAGTATAGCCGCGAGTATCGCCCATCGCCAGCCGCCCGATTCCTTTTTTATCGTTATAAGCGTGGTGGAGCAAGGGAAGTGGCAGAGCATAAAGATTATAACGCACACGGCGGTCAGCGTAGTCCAACCGTTTAGTCTTAACAGTTCTCCAAGCTCAGAGAGACTTGCGTACTCGATAAGGCTTCCTGACGAGGAATACGCCATAAGCATTATCGGTATCGCTATTTCGTTTGCGGGTAGAGCGAGAATGAAGGCGAACAGAATTACACCGTCAAGTCCTAGAAATCTGCCCACGGGGTCGAGAAACTCGGTGCAGTGGGCAAGGAGAGTTCTCTCGCCTACCGAAAGATTAGCTAACAACCAGATTATAAGTCCCGCGGGGGCAGCGACCGCTATGGCTCTGCCGAGGACATAAAGTGTTCGGTCAAATATCGAGCGAACTATCACCTTGCCTATCTGAGGGCTTCTGTATGGCGGTAGCTCAAGCGTGAAGGACGAGGGCGCGCCGCGGAGAATGGTAGAGGATAGGAGCTTAGAGCAGAGAAGGGTGACAGTCACGCCTAAAATTATGACCGCGGCTAGTGTCAGAGCCGACAGCAGAGAGCCGAAAATTCCCGTAGCACTTACGAGGAATATCGAGATAAGGGCGATTATAGTCGGGAAGCGTCCGTTACAGGGAACGAATACGTTCGTCAGCATAGCTATAAGTCGCTCGCGGCGGGAGTCGATTATCCTGCATCCCACAACGCCAGCGGCGTTACAGCCAAATCCCATACACATAGTCAGCGCCTGTTTTCCGCAGGCGTCGCACTTTTTGAAGCATCTGTCAAGATTGAAGGCGACACGGGGTAGATAGCCAAGGTCCTCAAGCAGAGTGAAAAGAGGGAAGAATATCGCCATAGGCGGAAGCATTACAGCCACCACCCAAGCGAGCGTGCGCCAAACGCCGAGAACTAAAAGCTCGCTCAGCCAAAGAGGCGCGCCTATTCGCTCCATAAAACCGAGAAGTAGGTCTTGGATATAGAAAAGTCCTCGTGAGAGCAGGGCAGAGGGATAATTTGCTCCCTCTATCGTTATCCAGAATATCACCGCCAGCATAAGGAACATAATAGGGAAGGCGGTGACCTTTCCCGTAAGTATTTTATCTATACGTCTGTCCAAGCTATCGCGCTTGGTAGTCTTTTTTGATGTGCACATACGCGCTATATCCGCCGCGCGCTCTGCTATCTCGACATCATCATATGGCTCAATATCTTTGATAGGCGTATCCTTTGCCTTGCTGAATATTTTGGTCGCCTCGGAGATACCCTTTTTGCTCCTTGCCGACATTGCCACAACAGGAACGCCAAGCAGCTCAGACAGTTTCTCGGCGTCTACCGATATCCCTTTCTTTTTAGCCTCGTCTATGAGGTTTATACAGACTGTAACCGACGGCGTGACGTTCAGCGTTTGAAGAACTAGTATCAGATTTCTTTCAAGGCAGGTGGCGTCGCAGACAATAGCGACCATATCGGGAATGTCAGAGCAGATGAAGTCTCTTGCTACCGCTTCCTCGGCGGAGTGAGGATTTAGGGAGTACGTACCCGGAAGGTCGATGATCCTTATCTCTTTGCCCTCGTACCTGCACACCCCCTCTGCGTATTCCACAGTCTTTCCGCTCCAATTTCCCGTGTGTTGGCGCATACCCGTCAGCTCGTTGAACAGTGTGCTTTTTCCCACGTTTGGATTTCCCGCAAGCGCTATTGTTATACGGTCATCTTTTTCACTCAAAAGATCGTGGGGCGAGGATTTCAGGCGGTGTCCCGTTGAACTATGTGTGAGTCCCATATTCCACCTCTGCCTCTGTGAGTACTACGTCCACGTTTCTTGAATCCTCGCGGCGCAGGGCTATGACCGCCCCGCGTATAAGATAAGCGACAGGATCGCCGAGAGGGCTTTTCATAACGCAGCTGATATTCGTCCCCTCCGTGACGCCGATATCCCGCAAACGCTGTCGCATCGTTCTCTCGCCGCCCACAGATAGCACCCTCGCTCGCTGCCCCTCGGTCAGTCTGTCCAGTGATATATTTTCATTCATAAAAGATAAAACTCCTTGGTATATGAAAAACTTACAGCCTCATTCTCAATATATGATATCTGTCGTATTTTGGTGAAATCGGCAAAATAAAAGATGGGGCGTTGATAGGGGTAAAATAAAAATAATAAGCGTGAAAAATCAAGCAACAATCAGAAATATGCTATTGACTTAAGTGGATAAATGTGATAAACTAAAAAAATAGTAGGCCGAGTTGTCTGCTCAAAACAGAAATTGCTCAGAAAAGATAAAGGAGAAAAATTATGAAGAAAGTCAAACTGGTAGTTATAGGCGCGGGAGACAGAGGTACCACGTATGTTGATATCGGAAGCAAACATTGCTCTGATATGATGGAGGTAGTGGGAGTTGCGGATCCCGATCCTGTTAGAAGGAACTACGTTAAGGAAAAGTTTAGTATTCCTGACGAGCATACTTTCAATACTTGGCAGGAGATGCTTGCTCAGCCCAAATTTGCCGACGCTGCTATTATCGCAACTCAGGACAGAGACCATTTTGAGCCTGCGATGAAGGCTATATCATTGGGTTACGAGCTTTTGCTTGAAAAGCCTGCCGCGCCAACCCCCGAGGAGTGCCTACAGATAGCTGAATATGCAAAGGAGAAGGGTGTTCGTGTGGTGGTGTGCCACGTTCTTAGATATACGCCGTTCTTCCGTATGCTCAAGAAGCTTATAGATGAAGACAGACTTGGCCGAGTGATTAATATTGTTCATATTGAGGGCGTTGGAAACGTTCACCAAAGCCATAGCTTTGTCAGAGGAAATTGGAGAGATACGACGGAAAGTGCTCCTATGATCCTTGCAAAGGCGTGTCACGACATTGATATTATCCAATGGCTTCTTGGCAAAAAATGCGTTAAAGTTCAGAGCTTTGGCTCTCTAACTTACTTCACAAAGGAGAATAAACCTGAGGGCGCACCTGAATTTTGCTATCAAGGCTGTCCCGTAGGCGACGAGTGTCCTTATAACGCAATAAAGATATACAAGGAACGCAATTTCCCACCATTCGTTTGTACGGCTACGCGCAAGCACAAGCCTACCGATGAGGATATTATGAAGGCTATTACAGAGACCGACTATGGCAGGTGTGCGTTCGGTTGCGCAAACGACGCTGTAGATCATCAGGTAGTGAACCTCGAGTATGAGGACGGGGCAACTGTCAGCTTTACGATGAGCGCCTTCAATGAGGGTGGAAGAAAGCTGAAGATAATGGGAACTAAAGGCGAACTCACGGCAGAGATGTCTAATGACTATGTGACTTTATTTGATTTCAAAACCCGAAAGACTGAGAAAATTTTTGTAACCGACGCAATCAAGGATGAGACGATCGCCAGCGGTCACGGTGGTGGAGATCACGGAATAATCAAGTCGTTTTGCGAATTGCTTCTTGGAATCTATACGGGCAATTCTGTCTGTGATATCGGTGTGTCTGTTGAAAATCACCTTGCTTCCTTTGCGGCTGAAAAGTCCAGACTCGAAGCGGACGTAATTGATATGGATACCTACATAAACGAAATACGTAATAACTATAATAA
>JAZQWY010000107.1:0-7636 GCA_045632545.1 Eubacteriales bacterium
TGTTAATTATTTATGAACAGTGCTAAAAACAGGATAAAAAAGATTAAGCTCAGGGGCAAATATATTTTATGTTTAATTATAGGCAAGAAAATATTTTAATATAAAAACACACAGCCCGAAGGTCGTCGCATTTGACCTTCGGGCGTTATGTTTGTGCATACGATATTCCCGCGACGCGCATCTAAGCGCGGAGTCGGAGAAGGGGTTCCAAGGGCTTGGCCCTTGGTTTCTTTTCTTCGCCTATTCTTTGTGAAATGACAAAGAATAGGCATAAAAATCATCTAAACTCAAATCGAAAACGGGGACTTCAAACGAAGTCCCCGAAATAAATATCAGATTATTTATCTGCCTTCTTAGAAAGCATGATGTTGGTAAGAATACCAAGAATAAGCGCGCAAGCGATAGACGTTATATTGATAGCGAACTCACCTATATTGAAGGTAAGCGCCAGACCGCCGATACCGCAGACGAGTATCACCGAAACTACGAACAGGTTCTTGTTCTGCTCGAGGTCTACCTTCTGTATCATCTTAAGTCCCGATACCGCTATAAATCCGTACAGAGCGATACAAACACCGCCCATTACGCAAGCGGGGATAGAGTTTACAAACGCAACGAAGGGAGCGAAGAAGGAAATAAGTATCGCGCCTATAGCTGTTGCGAAGATAGTTATTACCGACGCATTTCTCGTGATAGCCACGCAGGCTACTGACTCGCCGTAAGTGGTGTTGGGGCAACCGCCGAAGAATGCGCCCGCCATAGAGCCAACACCGTCGCCGAGAAGCGTGTTGTGAAGTCCGGGGTTCTCGAGAAGGTCCTTCTCTATTATGGAAGAAATATTCTTATGGTCCGCAACGTGCTCAGCGAATACAACGAATGCAACGGGCATATACGCGAACGCAAGAGTTATGATGTAGTTGAGGTCGATATCCTTAATTCCCTTAAACGCGGTAATAAACGTGAAATCGGGAACCTCAATAAAGGTCTTAAGACCTATGCCGCCGTCAACGAGAGCCTTGAAGTTTGAGAAATCAATAAGCATCAAAGCTACGTTATCGGTAGCCTCGCCGATAACCGTGAAGATAACTGCAACAACGTATCCGGCGAGGATACCCATAATAAAGGGAATAAGCTTTATCATCTTTTTGCCGTAGGTAGAGCAAAGAACCGTTACGGCAAGGGCAACAAGTCCGCAGAGGATACAAACGAGAGGGTTAGCTACCGACTGTCCGAGAATGTTGGCAACGTCACCCTTCTGGAGATCTCCCACTGCGTTACCCGCAAGTGAAAGACCGATAATTGCTACAGTAGGACCGATAACTACGGGGGGCATCAGCTTGTTGAGCCAATTAACACCCGCGAATTTAACGGCAAGAGCGATAATAACGTAAACGAGACCCGCAAGGACAGCGCCTATGATAAGTCCCATATATCCCGCCGCAAGAGACACAGCACCCGCGAACGCCGCAGTCATCGAACCGATAAATGCGAAGGACGAACCAAGGAAAACAGGGCTTCTGAATTTTGTGAAGCACAGGTAAACGAGAGTTCCCACGCCTGCTCCGAATAGTGCCGCTACCGAACTCATACCGTGTCCGATAATTACGGGAACTACGAGAGTTGCAGCCATAATGGCAAGCAGCTGCTGGATTGCAAATACGATAACTTGACTGAGTTTTGGTCTGTCTTTGATGTCATAGATAAGCTTCATACTTTTTCCTCCATAAATTTAGTTTGTCCGCAACTGCTCTGTATTCAAACTCGCATTTTCACAAAAAAACACCGCCTCGGAAATGAAAAGCTCTCATAACACGACAGCGGAGGCGCAGTACTGTACAATTTACATTGTATGTGCGTACCATTTGTACAATATAGCTTGTCCTCTGAATTCAAACGCATCTGCCGTTTAATCGGACAACATTTTTCGACATTCATTATATCACATTACATACCAATTGTAAATAGCTTTTGCAAATTTTAATAAATAATATTTATGGAAACAATAGGGCTACCGCCGAAGCGGTAGCCTTTAGGAAGCGTCATACTCCGTATCTACTTATAGCATAAAAAACAAATATAAGCGAACCTATAAGTATCCAAGACCATAATGTTATCAATATACTGTAAAGGATTTTCTTTTTTCTAGTATAAAATGGAGATTTGGAACAGTAAGACACCACTATAGAACATAACAGTACCATTAAGGCAGACATCCCCCATATAATCGGAAGAGATGAAAAATCCAATCCCGGTAAAAAGAACAAACTTAATGAAAGTATATTTAATATTGTAAATACTATTCTATATGATTTAGGCAAAACAGCTTCAGGATTATATTTTATATTGCTTTTTTGCAACATATCGTTTTGAATTATATCGATTTTTCCACCAAAAACAAGAAGTGTAAGAGTTTCTCCACCACACTCAAAATCACGTTTGATATTTCTTATCAAACCACCGCCTTCACATCTAATGGTATCAACGCGCTCTTTGTCAACATATAAAACTATCGGCTTGTCTCTATATGTACCCATTTCAACCAAAATGTTATGTGTGCCGTCCTCGCATTCTATGCTCCACTCATATTTTTCTGTCTTTTTTGATAAATATTCGTTTGCAAACGTTCTTCTTCTAAACAACATATTCCCTCCTATCACATTCTTTATCCGTGTGATATTACCATTTGAAACTTACATGAAATTGTATGATTGCAACTTTTATTGCCATTGTACCATGTTTTTAACACTTTGTCAATAGCGCCCTCGCCTGTCCCTTCAATCATACTTGTTTCTCCGACATCACCCGTGAGCATCAAGTGATTTTGTTTTTCACAAAAATTCGGCGGCTGATATCAGCCGCCGTTATTATTTATTTGATTATTTTCATCTATCTTTGAATCCGAGGAGCGCTATCCTCTCGCAAAGCTCGTCGTATCCTATACCAACAGCCGCCGCCTCCTGCGGAAACAGGCTCGTGGGAGTCATACCCGGAAGTGTATTTGCCTCAAGGCACCAGAAAATACCGTCGCTGTCCATAATGAAATCGAACCTTGAATAATCCGAAAGTCTGAGCGCTTCAAACGCCCGCCTCGTCGCCTTGGATATAGTCTCGGTCTGCCGCGTGTCAAGCGGCGCGGGACATATCTCGGTCGTAGCGTCCTTCTGATATTTGTTTTTATAGTCGTAAAATCCCTGCTTGGGAATTATCTCCACAGGCGGCAGAACTCTGCCGTCAAGAATACCGCAGGTAAATTCCCTGCCCTCTATCTTCTTCTCGACCAGCACGTTCTCCTCATACACGCTCGCCTCGGCGAATGCCTTTCTAAGCTCCTCGCGTGTGTTGACCAAGGACACGCCAACGCTTGAACCGCCCGCCGCGGGCTTAACTACGCAGGGCAGTCCAACCTCAGCGATTATTCTGTCCGTGTCGCACTCTGTTGACGAACAATATATCCAAGGCGGCGTTGCCACGCCCGCGCTCACGAACATCTTTTTTGATATGTCCTTATCCATAGCGAGAAGGCTTCCGACATATCCCGAGCCCGTATATTTTATTCCAAAATTATCGAGCGTTGCCTGAAGCTGTCCGTTCTCTCCCATAGCTCCATGCAAAGCGATATAGACTACGTCCGCCATACGGCAAAGCTCTATGATGTTTTTACCTATAAGCTCACAGCCGCCTCCGCGCCGTCTCCTCAACTCCTCAAGATCGGGAACCTCCTCGGAGACCGAATAAGTAACGTCCTGCTCTGCCGTGAATATTTCATAAGGCTCCCTGCCGTCTATAACAACGCCCTCGTAAACGTCTGCCATAAATACCCTGTGTCCTCGGCGTCTGAGTGCTGCCGAGATGAGGCTGCCCGAGGTAAGCGAAACGTTTCGCTCGGTGGACAAGCCACCCGCAAGAACGAGAATATTCAAATCTATCTCTCCAATCCTATGTAATCTACCAATACATTATATGCGGTCTGTACTATTTGCGTTCTATCTTTTTCTCAGATACGCCACTCTGTCGTTTCCTCCGTAGTCCTTGTATACCTCACAGCCGTATCCGCACTCATCAGCGATCTTCGCCACAGCCTGAGCCTGATCGTAGCCTATCTCAAAGAGCATCGTGCCGCCCACCTTCAGATATCTGCCGTATACAGAGATTATCTCTCTGTAAAAATCAAGTCCGTCATCACCGCCGTCAAGCGCCGCCCTCGGCTCAAAGGAAAGCTCGGTATCAAGCAGCTCCACTTTCTCGCTCTCTATATAGGGCGGGTTGGATATAACGCAGTCAAATTCGCCGAGCCCTTCCATAAAAGAGGGCGCGAAGACGTCCGCCACCATAAGCCCGAGCCTGTCACCCACGCCGTTATGCTCGGCGTTCTCTCCCGCTATCTCGACAGTCTCAGGAAAAAGATCAACAGCCACAGCCCTGCAATCGGGGCGCGCCGCGAGAGTGGATATCGCAACGCAACCGCTTCCTGTACAGAGGTCGATAAATCTAGCCCCCTCGGGGAGAAGCTTCACCGCAAGCTCGACCAGCTTTTCTGTGTCCTGCCTCGGTATGAGCGTGTGCTCATTCACACGGTAGCTCTCGTGACAAAATTCCCATATTCCCAAAATATATTGAAGCGGATAATGCGAGCATCGCTTTATCACCGCCGCATCAAGCTCGTCGGACAAAAAATCCTCATTTGAATGCTTAAAAAGCTCCACCTTGCTGATACCGCAGAAATGGCATATAAGCATCGCCGCCTCTGCCCTGTTATTTTCAATGTCCGCTTCCGAAAGCAGATTGCATATCTCGTTATAAGTCATAAGCTCCCCTTTAGTGCATTCCGATATTTTTATTGCGTACACCGTTATTATAACAGATTTCAGCCGCAAAATAAAGAGGTTATTAAATTTTTATTTCTAAATTTTAAGAAAATGAAAATTTATAAAATAATTTATTTTTTCTTATTGCATTTTGCGAAAAATATGATATACTATATGTAGCAAAATGAAATTTTTATTCAGGAGGATATAAAAATGAAATTGTTCAAGAAAAAAACTAACTACGGTAAGATAATCGCTATTACTCTTGCTGCCGTTGCAGGCGTATGCGCCGTTGCTTTCGTTGTTTACAAGCTTATCAAGAAGTATACCGAGGATCTCGTTTACGACTGCGACGATCTTCTTGAGGAGTGCGACGACTGCGATATCGCTATCGAGGATGCTGAAGAGGAAGAGTGCTGCTGTTGCGCAGACGCTGAGTAATCCTCAGTAAAAAGTGATTATAACGCTTTCGGGGGAAGGAAGAAGCTTTTGGGTTCTTCCTTCCCCCGAAGACTAATATTGATTTTCGGAGTTAACATATGAAAGTACTTGACACAATAGCCGCTGTAAGCACACCCCGAGGCAAGGGCGGAGTTGCCCTGATAAGAATATCGGGAGCTGACGCGCTTGCTATCGCTTGCCGTGTTTTTGAGCCGATAAGCAGAAAGAACCTTGCCGATATCCCGCCGAGCCGTATGGTCTACGGAAATATATACGAGCAGACGGTAAGCGGAGAGAGGGTGGCTATCGACGACGGAATGGCGGTATTCTTCAAAGCGCCCCACTCCTTTACGGGCGAGGACACTGTGGAGATAACCTGCCACGGCGGAAGACTTATCACCGAATACGTTCTCACAGCGGTGCTCTCGGCAGGCGCAAGACCTGCTGAAGCGGGCGAGTTCACGCGCAGAGCCTTTCTTTGCGGTAAGCTTGACCTGACCGAGGCAGAGGCTCTCGGAAATCTGCTTGAGGCTAAGAATATAAATCAGATACATCTAGCGAGAAGCGGTATGAGAGGTGCTTTGACCGACAAGACCAAGCAGCTCTACGACGCGCTCAAGGCCATGCTCGGCAGCATCTACGCAAGGATAGATTTTCCCGATGAGGACCTCGCGGATATGTCCGAGGCGGAAATGAGTAACACGCTCTCAGACGTTCTCTCACGCACACGCCGTCTTGCCGACACATACAGAACGGGACGCGCCGTCAACGACGGCATCAGGACCGTCATCTGCGGACGCACGAACGCGGGAAAAAGCTCGGTATACAACCGCCTCACGGGCGAGAACTCGGCTATAGTCACGGATATCGAGGGAACGACAAGAGACCTTCTCAAGGAGACAGTCACCCTTGGCAAGACCACTCTGCGTATCTGCGACACCGCAGGGCTTCGCTCCACAAAGGACGCCGTTGAGAACATCGGCATTGAGAGAGCGATAGCCGAGATAGACTCTGCAGAGCTGATACTTGCCGTTTTCGACACATCTCGGGAGCTTTCCGAGGACGACACAGAACTGATAGATAAACTCTCCGCCCTCAACTGCCCCGTAATAGCGCTTCTGAACAAATCCGACTTGTCTGCCCATATCGACACCTCCACGATACGCGAATGCTTTGAGCACACACTCGAGATAAGCGCAAAAGAGGGCGAGGGCTTTGACGTACTTGCGGAGCTGGTAGACTCTATCTTCATCGACAGAGATATAGACCTTCTATCAGATGCCGTTGTCGCCGACGCACGGCAATATTCGGCGCTTGTCCGTGCCGCCGAGGCATTAAGCAACGCGCTTGACGGGATATCCTCGGGACTTTCTCTTGACCTCTGCTGTATCGACGTCGAATCGGCGATGCAGTCTCTCGGTGAGTTAGAAGGCCGCGAAGTGGGCGAGGATATCGTCTCCGAAATATTCTCAAAATTCTGCGTTGGAAAATAAGAAAAAGCTATGGCTGTCCCAAATGAAACTAAAGCATAGGGACAGCCATTCGTTTATTCTATTTTATTTCTATGTTATCATACACTGCTCCGTCAAGCGTGAAGAAAAGAAATTCCTTGTTTTCATATATTATATATCCCTTCTCGGAATTTTCCTTAGGAATAGACACCGAGCCCGGATTGATATAAAGGTTTCCGTCTCCAAATTCTGTAGCGGCGGGGATATGGGTATGTCCGCAAAGCAGTATATCTCCCGCTTTAAGCGGCGGCGGAGCGTCCATATTAAACCTATGTCCGTGTGTGGCGAAAATGCTCAGCCCATCCGCCTCGATAAGAGCGTAATCGGCGAGAATGGGAAAATCCAACACCATTTGGTCTACCTCGGTATCGCAGTTCCCTCTCACACACAGAAGCTCGTTTTTCAGCGGATTCAAAAGCTCTATCACCTGCTTTGGCGCATACCCCGCGGGCAGGTCGTTTCTCGGTCCATGATAAAGTATATCTCCGAGAATTATCATCTTGTCCGCGCCCGACGCGCGATACGCCCGAACAAGCCTTGCGGCGCAATCATAATCTCCGTGGATATCCGACGCAATAAAAAGTTTCATCAGCGAATATTCCCTTTTCCTTCAATAAGATATTTTTCCGTGGTCAGTGCGAAAAGTCCCATCGGGCCTCTCACGTGGAGCTTCTGAGTGGATATTCCTATTTCAGCCCCAAAACCGAACTCGCCGCCGTCGGTAAATCTTGTTGAAGCATTTACATAAACAGCCGCACTGTCAACCTCGTTTAAAAACTTTTGTGCATTACTGTAATTTTCAGTTATAATGCTTTCGCTATGACCTGTGCTGAATTTATCAATATGTTCTATGGCTTCATCGATTGTTGATACAACTTT
>JAZQWY010000108.1:0-20281 GCA_045632545.1 Eubacteriales bacterium
ATGGTTCGAATCCATCTGTCTCCACCAAATACTAAAAGGGATTTCTTAGTGAAATCCTTTTTTATATTTATTTGCGTAATCTAATAAGTCCTCGTCTAATTTCTTCTCTAATTTCAGGTTTTTTCCACCATTTCGCCATAAAAACAAGGCTTTTTGAAAAATTTCTCCCCACAGTATTGACATTGATTTTTTTACATGATATATTGAGTACGTAATTAAAAATCTGAAGTATAGGAGTACAAAAATGAAAAAGACTTTACTGCTCACATTGCTTTTATTGCTGATCTGTGTGTTTGCGCTCTCCGGCTGTGATGGGGCGGAAACATCCTTCAACAAATGCAAGCATAATGAGATCATTGACACCGCCGTAGCCCCCACTTGTACAGAAGCAGGGCTTACGGAGGGTAAGCACTGTTCTCTTTGTGGCGAGGTCCTTATAAAACAGGAAACTGTTGTCGCTCTCGGTCACACGGAATCGGTCGATGCGGCCGTGAAGTCTACTTGTACCGATGACGGTCTCACCGAAGGCAAGCACTGCTCTATTTGCGATAAGATTCTTGTTGCACAGGAAACTATCCCCGCAGCGCACTCTTATTCCAAAATCGTAACCCAGCCTACAAAGACAGATAAAGGATACACCACCCATACTTGTACAGTGTGCGGTGATAATTATATTGACTCATACACATCCGCAATAGGGTCTTCAGGACTTGCCTTCAAAGTAAATTTAAGCGGAAGGACCTGCACAATAACAGGCATCGGCACTTGTACCGACACCGAGGTATATATACCCGAGAAGATAGAAAATTACGAAGTAACCGTTATTGCCGAGCGCGCGTTTTACAATTGCACTGCCCTGACAGAGATATTCATTCCCGAAACTGTAACCGAAATCGGCAACCAGGTATTCACAGGATGTAGCAACCTTTCAACCGTCTACTATAACTCCGCCTATTCAAATCGCAATAATCCGTTTCTAAACGAAAGCCATATTACAAAGGTGGTATTTGGAGGAAAAACGATACCAAGCTACATTCTCTATAATTGCATTAATATTGAAAATGTCGAAATCAAAGACAGCGTTACAAGCATCGAAAAATTTGCCTTTGACGACTGCTCTGCCCTAACCTCTATAACTATTCCGAGCAGTGTTACACGCATTGGACAGTATGCATTTTGTAACGAATTAAAGAATGTGTACGTAATAGGTGTGGAAAACTGGCTGGATATTCATTTTGAAACTATTACTGCCCGCCCCAACCATTATGCATATCTCCACTTTTTGGACGACGAAGGAAAAGAGATCAAGGAGATCATCATTCCCGACCGTATTACCGTTGTTGATGATTATATCTTCCAAAATGCAATTAATTTAACTTCTGTCACCATTCACAACGGCGTTACAAGTATTGGAGAGTTTGCGTTCTGCAACTGCATAGGATTTACGAGCATCGAAATTCCCGACAGTGTTACCAACATAAGCTTTTATGCATTTAGCGATTGCGGAAGACTTGAAAGCATCACGATATCTAAAGGTGTCAGAACCATTCCTTCGGCAACATTTTTACATTGCGTCGCACTAACCAATGTCGCCATTCCCAGCAGTGTCACAAAAATCGAATGGAATGCGTTCAGATTTTGCATGGAATTACAAGAAATCCATTTTAATGGAACTACTCAGCAGTGGTTAAAAATTCAAAAGGATGAATCCTGGGATTCTCTTGCGGGGGAATACACCGTTTACTGTACCAACGGAACGGTCTCAAAAGGTGGCAAGGTGACATATAAGTAAAAATACATGATAATAACCCAAGCCCTCGGACTTATCCGAGGGCTTTCTTCATTAATATATCACTTCTGTCCCTCATTTTCCCAAAAGGTGTTGAAATATTCGAGGTTTTGTATTATAATGATATATTATACATTATTGTTTTGTAGGAGCACATTTTGAAAAAACTGCTGAAATTCTTCAAGGGTTACCGCAAGGAATCGGTGATAGCGCCGCTTTTTAAGATGCTTGAGGCGCTGTTCGAGCTGATGATTCCACTCGCCGTGTCGCAGATAATCGACGTTGGTATCGTTGGCGGTGACAAATCAAAAATATATCTGATGTTCGCCGTTATGGTGATACTCGGCGTGGTGGGACTTTCATGCTCGCTCTGCGCGCAGTATTTCTCCGCCAAAGCGGCGGTGGGATTCTGCACGGCGCTGAGAAGCTCTCTGTTTGCCCACATTCAGAAATTCTCATATTCACGCACCGACAAAATGGGAACTTCGACACTCATAACCCGAATGACGGGCGACGTAAACACGGTGCAAACGGGCATCAATCTGTTTTTGCGCCTTTTTATGCGCTCTCCCTTCGTGGTGTTCGGCGCAATGATAATGGCGTTCACGATAAATCTCCGTATCGCGCTGATATTCGCCATAGTCATCCCCGTGCTTGCAGTGGTGGTGTTCGGAATTATGCTCGTTAGCATTCCGATATACCGCAAGGTTCAGTCAAAGCTTGACAGAGTTGTCTCCAAGACACGAGGAAACTACAATGGCACGCGAGTTATTCGCGCCTTCAACAAGCAAGCTGACGAGATAGCCGACTTTGATAACCGAAATCGCGAGCTGACCAAAATACAGCTCTTTGTGGGCAGAATATCGGCACTTATGAATCCCCTTACCTACGTTATAATCAACATCGCGGTCATAGCCCTTATCAAGTACGGCGCGGTAAGCGTTGACGGCGGTTCTATCTCTCAGGGAGAGCTTGTGGCGCTTTACAATTATATGTCGCAAATACTCGTTGAGCTTATCAAGCTGGCGAGCCTTATAATCACACTCAACAAATGCTCGGCGAGCGCGAAGCGTATCAGCGACGTTTTCGACACGCCAACCGACACTCCCTTCACCGTTACCAGAGAAGCTTCGAGCGAGGAGCTTGCCGTTGAGTTTGACAATGTAAGCTTCGCTTACAGCGAGTCGGGAGACCCTGCCATAAGCAACGTATCCTTCAAGGTAAAGAGGGGGCAGACTGTGGGTATTATCGGCTCAACGGGCTGTGGAAAATCCACGCTGATAAATCTTATACCCGCATTTTACCACCCTACTGAGGGCAATGTTTTCATAAACGGCAAGAACGCTTCGTTATACAGTAATGAAGATATTCGTTCTATCGTGGGTATCGTTCCCCAGAGGGCTACGCTTTTCAAGGGTACTATCCGTTCCAACCTGCTTTGGGGCAAAGGCGACGCTACCGACGATGAGCTTTGGGAGGCGCTTCGTCTTGCTCAAGCGGAGGGATTTGTCAAAGAGAAATCCGAGGGACTTGACGAGCCTGTCAAGCAGAACGGAAGCAACTTATCGGGCGGACAAAAGCAACGTCTCACTATCGCCCGAGCACTTGTGAGAAAGCCCGAGATACTGATACTTGACGATTCGGCGTCGGCGCTCGACTACGCCACAGAAGCGGCTCTGCGCGCGTCCGTGGCAGGGCTTGAATACAATCCCACCAAATTTATCGTATCTCAGCGCACGTCATCTTTGCTCCACGCCGACCTGATAATCGTCCTCGACGACGGAGAGGTGGTCGGTATGGGCAAGCACGGTGAGCTGCTTGATTCCTGCGAAGTCTACAGAGAGATATACAGCTCTCAGTTCGCGGCGGGAGGTGAGCGCAAATGAAAAAGGCAAATAACACTCGCTCGGTTAGCACGTTCTTCAAGGTGCTGAAATACCTGAAGGTATACAGGCTTCACTTTACGCTCTCGCTCCTATTCACTGCCCTCTCTGTGGCACTCACGCTTTACGTACCGATACTTGTGGGTAACGCTATCGACCTCGCCATCGGCAAAGGCAACGTCGATTTTGACGGTATAAGCGAGATACTTTTGAAGATACTCGCGGCGATACTTGTAACCGCAATTCTACAGTGGCTGATTAATGTGCTCAACAACAGAATGACCTATGGCATCGTCCGCAATATCCGCCACGAGGCGTTTGAAAAGCTACAGAAATTCCCTATTTCTTATATAGATTCCCACCGCTCGGGAGAGATAGTCAGCAGAATGATAACCGATGTTGACCAATTCTCCGACGGTCTCCTTATGGGCTTTACGCAGTTCTTCAACGGAATTATGACGATACTTGGAACTATCGTGTTTATGCTGATGATAAGCCCACCGATAACCGCGATAGTCGTGATAATAACCCCCGCCTCGCTTTTCGTAGCGGCGTTTATAGCGAGCAGAACACACTCTATGTTCAGACTTCAGTCCGAGATACGAGGTGAACAGACCGCGCTTATCGACGAGATGATAAGCGGTCATAAGACAGTCCTCGCCTTCTGCAAGGAGGCTGACGTTCAGCGTGATTTTGACGGTATCAATTCAAGACTTCAGGAGGCTTCGCTGAAAGCTATATTTTTCTCGTCTACAACAAACCCCACCACACGTTTTCTCAACGGCGCCGTGTACGCCCTCGTCGCGCTTTTCGGAGCTCTGACGTGCTTAGCCACGGGCGGCGCTTCGCTGAGCGTTGGAATGCTCTCCAGCTTCCTTTCATATTCAACGCAGTACACAAAGCCGTTTAATGAAATATCGGGCGTTGTCACAGAACTTCAAAATGCTTTGGCTTGCGCCCAGAGAGTATTTGAGGTAATTGAAGAACCCATCATTCGGGACTCCTCGGACGATGCCCCGACAGAGAGAGACTTTAGAGGAGAGATTGAATTCAAGGACGTATCCTTCTCGTATTCACCCGAAAGACCGCTTATAGAAAACCTGAATATTTCGGTATCTCACGGACAAAAAATAGCTATCGTCGGCCCTACAGGTTGCGGAAAGACGACGCTGATAAATCTTCTTATGCGCTTCTACGAAGTAAAAGGCGGTTCTATCACAATTGACGGCACGGATATCCGCGATATAAACAAGTCGGCTCTCAGAAGCTCCTTCGGTATGGTGTTGCAGGAGACCTGGCTCTGTGAGGGTACGATACGCGACAACATAGCGTTTGGTAAGCCCGACGCTACGGACGACGAGATAATCTCCGCGGCGAAGGCGGCGCACGCCCACAGCTTTATCCGCAGACTGCCAAAGGGGTATGACACGGTCATCGGGGAGGACGGCGGCTCACTGTCTCAGGGGCAAAAGCAGCTTCTGTGTATCGCCCGCGTGATGCTGACGCTTCCCGAAATGCTCATTCTTGACGAGGCGACCTCGTCTATCGACACCCGAACCGAGATACGTATTCAAAAGGCGTTCGCAACGATGATGGAAGGCAGGACCACCTTTATCGTGGCGCACAGACTGTCGACTATCAAGGAATCCGACGTTATCCTTGTTATGAAGGACGGAAACGTTATCGAAAGCGGCACTCACGAGGAGCTGCTTGAAAACAAGGGCTTCTATTACGAGCTTTATAACAGTCAGTTTGGGGATATTTCTTGTTAGGACAAAAAATTTATAGAATAGCCATAGAACAAATTCCGCCCGATATCCTTTGCTCAAGGATGACACGGGCGGAATTCCTGTTATCTGAATAATAAACTCGTATAAAAGTGAAAGTCCACTATCAAAGCGTTAGTAAGAGCTATTCACTTACACCCCCATTATTATCCCACACGCGATACGTTTTCCCGAATTTCCCGCGGGATCTGTCCGCATATCGTCTGCCTCGGAGTGAACTATCACCGAGCGCCCCATTATGTCCTCGGGAAAAAATCTGTCGGTCAGTACAGCGCCCCAAGCGTATCCCTGATTTCCAAACAGCGGTGGCAGGTCTCCTGAATGCGCGGGATGCGCGCAGTCTCTCTTGTCAAAATGCGCACCCGCGTCGAAAAACGGTTCTTCCGCGCTTCCCGTACACTTCCCCGCGTTGTGAATGTGAAAGCCGTATATCTGCGGGACGCAAGGCGCTTCCTTATCATAAGGCAGTCCCGACACCTGGGCGCTAACCACAACCCCAAGCGGCGTAGCAAAAAAATCCACTGTTCCAACTATCGCGGGATACTCTGACGAACCTCTCAGCTCGGCTCTCGCAAACGGCCGCCTCCCAGAGAGTAAACTTGAATATGCCTGTGAGCCGTTATTGCTCGTTCTGTGATACATATTGATTTTCCTTCCTGTAGATAAAATTATATGCTTTTATCAATATATTCAAGTTGTAGCGGTATGTTTCTTCTTTTTGCTTGACATCTGAAATAAAATTTGATATAATTTTAGTGTATGCTTACAATTTAATGAGAGGAGTCGAAAAAACGATATGAAACAGTTTATGGATCAGATTATTGCAAACGAGCTCCTCAGACACAGACTTTGCGACGATATCCTTCACGAGAGATTCCTTCACGCCTATATAATCGAGGGCGTAAGGGGAAGCGGAAAGCACACCGTCGCGCGCCTTGCCGCGGCGGCTCTCGCCTGTGAGAACAAGGCAGATACGGAGCTACCGTTGCCGTGTATGAAATGTCCCGCTTGCCGAAAGATAATGCAGAATCTTTCCCCCGACGTTATCACGGTTGGCTGCGACGGACGCGCCACCATGGGCGTTGACAGCATACGTTTTCTTCGAGAGGACGTTTATATAGTACCAAACGAGCTTGAAAACAAGTTTTATATCGTTGAGGTCGCCGATAAGATGACACCTCAGGCGCAAAACGCCTTTTTGCTCACCCTTGAGGAACCGCCCTCGTACGCGGTATTCCTCTTGCTCTGTGAGAACGCGGGAGCGCTCCTTGAGACTATCAGAAGCCGAGCACCCGTCCTCAGAACAGAACCTATCCCAACTGAGCTTATTGACGAGTATATAAGCCGAACAGACCGTCGCGCGGCGCAGATGAAGCTCTCATCTCCTGCCGAGTACGCAGAGCTCCTTATGGCATCGGGCAACGGCATTGGCAAGGCGCTTGAGCTCCTTGAGCCCAAAACTCTCGCACCTGTTCTCGCCGCAAGGCAGTTGGCTAAGGACTTCGTAGACGCGGCGATAAACCGAGTCTCCCACGAAAAGGCGCTTGCCTTGATATCGAGATTTTCGCAAAAGCGCGACGCTATCTCCTCAGAGCTCTCACAGATACAAACAGCGCTTCGGGATATAATCGTAACAAAAAAAAGCGAGACTGCTCCACTCTGCTTCTACGAAGCGAGAGATGTAGTCCTCGAGTTATCAGATACGGCAGCAATCAGTGAGCTTATGAAACTCTCAAAAGCGGTTTCGGACGCATCTGAGCAGATATCCCGCAACGCGAACGTAAGATTGACCTTGATATCCCTCCTGTCACAGTCAGAAATGATATGACAGACAATTATACAGCTCCGCAAACGCGGAAGAACGGAGAAATAAATGGAAGAAGAAAAGAACATAAAAAAGCCTAACAAAAAGCATTATTATCACCGCAACCACAACAATAACAAAGATAACAACGCAAGCCGTGACGAGGCGCAGAACGGTCATACTCAGCAAAAACCAAACAACCCACAAAACAGACGGAGAAATAACTATAACAAAAACAGGAACAAGCCCGAAAATCAAGACATTTTGAAAGGAAACGTCACCGAAGCCGAGACCGCTCCCGTCGCTGATAACACCCCTGAGGAAATATACGAGCCTGTAGCAGAGTATATCACCGAGGACACATCGGAAGACGAGAATAACGCCGAAGCTACTCCCACCGAGCCTAAAAAGGAAAAAAGCCCAGTTATGGTCGAGGTCGTTGGTATCCGCTTCAAGTCTACGGGAAAAACATACTATTTCGCACCATCGGGAATAACCGCTAAAAAAGGAATGAGTGCTATAGTGGAAACTGCGCGCGGTCTTGAATACGGAGATATTTCCCTTGCAAACACACTCGTAAGCGAGAGCGATATCGTTCCTCCCCTGCGCCCCATAGTACGTATTGCAACCGAGGCAGATAAAGCGCACAACCTTGAAAACAAACAAAAGGAACAAGAAGCCTTCGTTACCTGTAACGAGCGCATACTCGCGCACAATCTGGATATGAAGCTTATCGACGCCCAGTATACCTTTGATAATTCCAAGCTCCTTTTCTACTTTACGTCGTCGGGGCGTGTGGATTTCCGCGAGCTTGTAAAGGACCTTGCTTCGGTATTCAGAACGAGAATAGAGCTCAGACAGATAGGAATACGTGACGAAGCCAAGCTGATAGGCGGACTTGGCCTCTGCGGCAGACCGCTTTGCTGTTCCCGATTTCTTTCGGATTTCGGTCAGGTGTCTATAAAAATGGCTAAGGAGCAGAACCTCTCCCTCAACTCCTCGAAAATATCGGGAAGCTGCGGAAGACTTATGTGCTGTCTGCGCTTTGAGCACGAAACCTATGAGTATGAGACAAAGAGAACTCCCCCCGTGGATTCCACGGTCAAGACCGAGGACGGCATAGGAACCGTTACCGAGATAAATCCCCTGGCTGGCACTCTCAAGGTCAGACTTGCCGACAAGCCCGACACAGCCCCTAAATCCTACCACCGCGATAACGTAACTCTGATATCCAAAAAATAATGCTAACAAAGCATCAAGCGAGAGACCGATAATCGGTCTCTCGCCTTTATTTAATGCTATTTATTTTGTAACTCCGCCTATAAGCCGGGTTCTGTCTTAAACGGCCATCTATCTTTGCCGAATGTCACCATTCGGCTCCGAAGCGAACGCTTCGTGCCACCTGCGGACATACGTCGGGCAAACTATCCGACTGCGGTGTTGCTTCCGATAGGGTTTACAGCAAACCTATGTTACCATAGGAGTGGGTGAGCTCTTACCTCGCCTTTCCATCCTTACCCTTGCGGGCGGTTTATTTCTGTTGCACTTTCCCGGGAGTCGCCTCCGGCTGACGGTATCAGCTATCGCGCCCTGTGAAGCCCGGACTTTCCTCACGGTAATACCTTTCGGCAACATACCGCGCGGCCGTTCGGCGGAGTTACCCTCGCATTATACCACAAAAGCCCCGCTTTGTCAAGCGAGGCTTTTATTTTATCTTCTGGTTCCTAATATCACATTTCGCAAACATCTAAACGTGGACGCTTAAACCACCGACCGTTCGTAAAATCAGGCATTGCCTGCGGTGTACCTCCCTGTGCGATAGACATCTCAGAGAGTACGGAAACAGCCTGCCATGTTGCCGAATCGTATACGTCAATAGGCATCTGATCACCTTTTTGAACCGCATCAGCAAAAGCCTTATAAGCGAACCCGTCCATGCCTCCGTGCCCCGATGCAATCTGCTCTTCAGTTATATTTTTCCATATATCCGGCAAAAAGCTTTCTTCATACTGCTTTGCATTGTCAATACTGTCACGACAGAACATCACGGGCTCACCAAACTCCTTATCGCCATCCAAAAATACAGTATTGGTTTCCTGTAAATACATCCCCTTTGTTCCTCTAACCGTAAACTCACGGCTATAAGAACGAGGTAATGTAGTATCAAGACGAAGCAAAATGGTTTCGCCTCCCGCACAAGTCAAGACAGTCGTTATTATATCGCCTTGTGCAAAAGTTGCGTTCTTCATTTCTTCAGTAGCATCTTCTCTTGTCGCTATGTATTCCCTAAGCCCTGCGCTCTTGGAAGAGAAAGAGGAGACTGTAAGAATACGATTTCCTCTATTGATGTCCAAAAGCTTAGCTATAGGTCCAAGATCGTGCGTAGGATAATTATCGCAATTACGGAAACGGTAGTTGTCAAAGCGATAGTGACGCTTCACGTGTCCATATGATATCTCTTTCCTCAAATCATGAGCATAAGCACCCGCACAATGTACAATAGTACCGAATATACCCCGTCTGGCCATAGATGTAGCAAGCAACTCCTCCTTGCCATAGCAACAATTCTCTATGAACATATACGGGGTACCCGTCTTTTCCTGTGTGCGAACAAGCTCAAAGCAGTTTTCAAGAGAATATTCACATCCCACTTCAGAAGCTACAGCTATTCCCTTTTTCATAGCGTATATCGCAACTTCAGAATGAGTACTCCAATCACTGAAAATATATACGGCGTCTATTCCTTTGACGTTAAGTGCATCTTTGTAATCCGTAAATCCAAGTGCATCACCACCGACTGATCTTACAAATTCTACAGCGCGTGAAATCCTGTCCTCATACAGATCACAAACAGAAAGTACACGTATATCCTTATTCGTTAAAAGCTGAGCCTTTAACAACCAAAATCCTCTACCACCAAGACCGACAACGCAAGCATTAATCATAGTAATTCTCCTTTTTATTTCAAATCATTTAAACAGCAAATATACCCTTGCCGTTAATCTTTTTGTATTATACAATAACAAGCCACAATAGAACAATGGAAAAAACAATCAATAAAATGTATTTTTTTGTCATTGACTTTTTTGCCTTTCAATGTTATACTTGTTTTGAGGTGAAAATATATGGAAAAATTTTCGAAAGAACCGGAGTTGCTCAGACATTTTTCCTCTGATGAGGATTTTCGTATTCTTTGTATCGGTTATCACGATTTTAACAAACTAAAAGGCGCATATGTCTTTTATAGACAAAAGTTCTACACTTGGCATTTTGTTATTTCAGGGAAAGGCAGACTTGAAATGGCGGACATGACCTATCATATCGGTCAAGGAGATATGTTTTTTATTCCTCCCAACACAATGATGCGATATTTCCCCGAAGATGATGACCCGTGGGAATATGTGTGGATATCTTCCGTAGGTGATAAAATGGGGCATTACGGCAATCTTCTCGGATTTTCTCTAAAAAACGCAGTAATAAAATGCGTTCCATTTCAAAGAGTGCGACATATTTTAAAAAGCATCTTTGATAACACTTCAAGTGGGGAAATGGGCTATTACGGTGTTTTATCCGAATTTTATAAAATCATCGATATCTGCACTACATATACACCTAAAGATACTTCTCAAACAATAAAAGAGCTTATAGATAACAACTTTACCACCGCCTCCTTTCACATTGAATATATCTGCGAAAATATTGGATTTAGCCATTCACAGTTATTAAGAATCTTCAAAAATACTTACAACATCACTCCAAGCCTTTATCTTGCTAAAAAGCGTATAGAATTGGCAAAAGAGCTTTTGATAAAAACTGATCTCTCTGTACGCTCAGTAGCCTATTCTTGTGGCTTTAACGACGAATTTTATTTTATGAAAAGCTTTAGAAAGCATACGGGATTTACGGCGCTCACATACCGTAAGCTGTATAAATAAAAAGTTCAACAATTCCGAAATGTCTGATGAAAATATTAAACTAAAAAGCTCTCTTTTACCGGTAAAATACCGATAAAAGAGAGTTCTTTATTGTTTTATTCAGTTTATTTCAGCGCCTGTCTTTTTGATGTAGGGAATCTTTGAGACGAGCACAGCCGCGCAAGCGGTTATAACTATCTCGGGTATCATATAAAGTCCGTTGTAAAATACCGAGTAAATGAGAGCCAGAGCGCCTCCGCTTATATGCTCAAGTATCCAACCGCCAATAGCGTAAAAGCCCTCCTGAGAAAAGAACCATTCCGCCCAAGCTCCGTAGAAAATAGCGCCCGAAAGAATATGCGCGAGGTATCTGAGTGAAAGTGCCAGAACGCTTCCCGCGCAGAGCGCCGCCGCTTTATTTTTTATCCTGTCCCTGAAAACTCCTCCGATACCGAGAACAGTATACGCTACAAGATAGTCTATCACAAGTATAGCCACCGCCGCAAACGCGCCCATATAGTCTTCGCTTGAGGGCATAAAGAGCGCCATTATGACAGACGAGCTCGTTCCCAGCGCCAAATCCATAAGTATCTGAAGCACGGAATAGGTAGCTGAAACGAAAAATCCCCATTTTATCCCATACATATAGGACACGAGCACGATAGGCAACATACTCGCGATAGTAAATCCCCCGCCGAAGGGCAGGTTGAGAAAAGGAATGAGAGCGCAAACAATGGCAAGCACCGCAGAGAGCGCTATCATTACGGCTGACGTAGTCAGTCTTTGTGTTTTGATAGTTCGGTTATTCATATCCGACCTCCTGAAAGTAAAATTGACCGCACGGAAATCCCCGTGCGGTCAAATAATTTCGAAAGTCGAAATATACCATCTCCCTACGCCGGCATTATCCGTATCAGGTTAAAGGGTTCGGATTTCTCCGTCTCAGCCTCAAAGTAAGATAGAATAAAGAACACCCTTTCACTCTTCACTCTTACCTATTACCTTGATAGGCACCCCTGATTTCTATGCGGTTTTATACGGATATTCTATCACAAAAAATCCGCTTTGTCAAGATTAATAATAAAAATTTGCTCCGACACTCTTCATATCTATACCCTCAAGCCGCTTTTCGTCGATAACTATCTTATCGACGTACTGCTTCAGGTACTCCCCAAGGAGCATATTCTTAAGGTCGGACATAAACACATATCTGCCAGTCTCAGTGCTTATAAAGAAATCCGAGTTATCCGAGTTGGCGTATCCGCCCTCGTCAAGCTCATACTTCATCACGACGTGTATTCCGTAATCCGAGTTTACGCGTCTTATCTCGCCCTCCTTCATCTCGAAGAGCGCTTCTACGACTTCGGGGGAATCATAGTCGGATTCGCGAGTGAGATAGTATCCGTTAGGATACTGTGTCATACCCTCGTCCTCGCTGTAGTTCTCCACTATGCTGTCAAAAAGCGTGTAGTTCCCTTCCTCGCACTTTTCTTCAATCAACGTTGCACGGTCGCTCGCCGCGATAAGCTCACTTTCGGTATACTTTCGCGTGAGCTGATATCCGTTCTCGTCAAGCACGGGATTGCGTTTACCGTTCTTCTTATCGTAGGCTATCTTACCCTCTGCGTCAACGTATATCTTATCCCCATTCTTGTCAAGCACAGCTTTGCCGTCATCATCGGTCTTGAGCGTCGCGGTGGTATCATAGGATATCTTTTTATTGTTAGTAGCACTGTAATACACGTCATTTCCGTCGCTGTCGGTCTCATAGACCAGCGCGTAGGTGTATATAAACACGTGCTTGAAGCGCGCGTATTTGTTCTGATAATAATCCTCTATAAGAGTGGGGGATATCTTCGAGCCGTCACTACCGAAAAGATGGTCGTTAAGATATGCTATCTTTGCCTCGATTATGAACGCCTCTCTGAGCATCTTATAGTTGACACCAAATGGCGAAAGTATGGTATTGAAGGTGGTCTTTGAGCCATCGGCATCGTCCTCGATAAGGCGGTCTATCTCCGCGTCTATCTCGTCGATAGCAGACTGGGGCAATTCAAGCCCTTCCTTTTCAAAAAGATGGAGCGCGGCGATATATGTCTTTGCGCTTTCAAGCACCTCCGCAGTAAAATGGTCGTTGTAGGTCTCGCCTGTAGCTGACATCATCGTATCCCAGAACGAGTCCGCAAGAGCGTCCTCTCCGAAATAATACGACGAGCAGAGCATTCCTTTCTTTCTTGACAGAAAGAGCTGAAACATATTCACCGAAAGCTCGGTCCCCTCAAGCTCCATCAACGTCTTTCCCTTTGAGGAACAGCCCGCGAACGAGGTCAAAGTAACTCCCACGATAAGAATTATGGCAAATATCCTTGCCCAAATCTTTTTCATTTATATATTTCCTTTCTTTATCACAGTACTCTCATACGCATATTATTATACAATATCCGTCAGATTTTGTCTACACAAACGAAAGAAAAAACTCAAAGTTTACCTTTTCTCAATATATTTGATACGAATTTCTTTTGTTTTTCACAAATATTACGTTTGTCCACTTTCCCCTTCCAACGCGAGCTGGGCATATCTTGTAAACATCTTATAAAGCACCTGCGGAACATTCTCGCCACTCTGCTTGCGGAAGCTTACCGCGGGGTTCTCCGCCATAATAACGCGAAGCCTTCCTTTATACTCAAAAGCAAGGTCGGACCACACGCCTATATCGAACTTAGCGGGATATATCTTTATCTCCGTCGTGTCCTCAACAACCGAGATCACGGCGCACTTTATTGCCGCCGCGCGCACGAGCGCCACGGTCAGCAGATTCCCGACGGGCACGGGGATATCTCCGTATCGGTCTATCATCTCGTCGATTATATCGTCTCTGTCCTCGGGCGTTTCAATATTCGCTATCTTCTTATAAAGCTCCATTCGCTGCGAGGAATAAGAAACGTATTTATCGGGAATGAATGCGTCGCACTTGAGCGAGATGGTAGTCTCTATCTTCTCCTCGGGCTTCTCTCCCTTCTCCTCAAGCACCGCTTCATTCAGGAGCTTGATGTAAAGGTCGTAGCCCACCGCGTCAAGATGACCGTGCTGCTCAGCTCCGAGAATATTGCCCGCGCCCCTTATTTCAAGGTCACGCATAGCTATCTTAAAGCCCGCTCCGAACTCGGCGTATTCTCTTATTGCCTCAAGGCGTTTCGTGGCGACCTCGCTGACAGTCTTGTCCCTCGGGAACGTGAAATATGCGTAAGCTCGACGAGAAGAACGTCCCACTCGTCCTCTTATCTGGTGAAGCTGGGAAAGTCCGAGCCTGTGGGCGTGCTCCACTATCAGCGTGTTGGCGTTTGGAATATCTACACCCGTCTCAATTATCGTAGTAGAGACGAGAATATCTATCTGACCGCTGAGCATTTCCGCCCAGATGTCCTCAAGTCTCTCCTTGTCCATCTTTCCGTGCGCCACAGTTATCCTCGCTTCGGGTATCTCCTTGGCGAGCCTTGCGGCGCAGCTGTCTATGCTCTCAACAAAATTATAAAGATAGAACACTTGCCCACCGCGGCGAAGCTCTCTCTTTATAGCCTCATTTATTATTATCTCGTCGTGCTCAAGCACGTAGGTCTGCACGGGAAGTCTGTCTCCCGGAGCTTCGTCAAGCACCGACACGTCCCTTATTCCACCCATAGCCATATTCAGTGTTCTAGGTATAGGCGTTGCGCTGAGCGTGAGAACGTCCACGTTCCCCGCTATCTGCTTGAGCTTTTCCTTCTGCGCCACGCCGAATCTCTGCTCCTCATCAACTATGAGCAGTCCGAGGTCCTTAAACTCTATATCCTTGGATATAAGTCTGTGCGTTCCTATGATGATATCCACCTCACCACGCTTGAGCTTACGCAACGTCTGCGCCTGCTGCTTGGGGGTACGGAATCTTGATATCATATCGACGTTTACCGAAAATCCACGCGTTCGGCTCGTGACCGTCTGATAATGCTGTAGCGCAAGGATAGTGGTGGGGACGAGTATCGCCACCTGCTTTCCTCCAAGCACCGCTTTATACGCGGCGCGGAGCGCCACCTCTGTCTTGCCGAAGCCTACGTCTCCGCAGAGAAGTCTGTCCATAGGCACGGGGGACATCATATCCTTCTTGATGTCCTCGACCGCCTCAAGCTGTCCCGCGGTTTCGTCGTATCCAAACGCCGCCTCGAAGTCTCTTTGCAGGTCGTCGTCCTCAGGAAAGGCAAATCCAGGACGTCTCATTCTCTCCGCGTAGAGCTTGATAAGCTCCTTCGCCATTTCCTTGACCGCCGCCTTAGCCTTCGCCTTTGCCCTCGTCCACTCACCGCCGCCAAACTTTGAGAGCTTCACGAGCCCGTCATCGGAATGCGCTCCGATATATTTTGATATCATATCAAGCTTATCAGTTGGCAGAAAGAGCTTATCGCTTCCCGCGTACTTTATATTGATGTAGTCTCGGCTCACGCCGTCGACTGTCAGGTTCTCAATACCCATATACTGACCTATTCCGTGCACCTCGTGAACCACGAAATCTCCTACGTTCAGGTCGTTATATGACATTATGCGCTCAGCGGCGCTCTTTTTCTTCCTTGAAGTTCTCAGCTTACCCGCGGCTGAAAATCCGCCGTCACGGCTGTCGGGATTGGTTGAGAGCACGACGATCTTAGACGTTGTCAGCTCATATCCCCTTATTGCCTGCCGCCACTTGACCATAACGGTGTGTTTTGGGAGATTATCAACCTCAAACTCGCCCTTATCTGTCTCAATAAGCGCTGAGAAGCCCTTATCGTTCAGATATCCGCAAAGATTTTTAGCCGCCGCCTCGTTCTCCGATGTGACTATAATTCTAAAGCCCGACCTTACGTATGCTTCAAGGTCCTCGCAAAGAAGCTCGTAATTATCGGCGTATGACACCATATGCTTGCTTCTGAAGGTAAATATCGCCGCCAATTTTCTTCCCGACATTCCCTGTCCGAACGCGTCAAAATGAACCGTTGGATTTTTCTCAAGAAACACGTCAAAGGCAGACTGCGCCTTTGCGTAGTCGGTATATTTGGATGCTATAGTGCCGTTTTCCAACAGCTCCTCAATGCTCTGCTCAAGGTGCCACTGCGCCGCCTTTATCTTGTCATAGCACGCCGACGTATTCTTCATAAGAATACAGCCTACCCCCGAAAGGTAATCAAGAAGCGATGCTCTCTCGGGATATACGAGCGTGATATATTTATCGGCAAAATTTATGTCAAGTCCGCCGTCTATCGCCGCTATCTCGGACACCATCTCGGCGCACGCCCTCTCGTCACGGCTCTTACCGAACTGAGCCTCTATTGCTCCTCGGAGCTTCTTTTTCATCTCTGCGTCAAGCAGTATCTCACGGGCGGGGCTCAGCTCCGCGCTGTTGAGCGAGACCGTCATTCTCTGGGTCTCTGCGTCGAAAAGCTCCATTCTGTCTATCTCGTCGCCAAAGAGCTCTATTCTCATCGGATATGAGCCGACTATAGGCTTGTCGTCGATATCAGTAAATCGAGCGTGTGGGGGATATATATCGACGATACCGCCTCGCATAGCGAACTGCCCCGGCGCGTCGACCATTTCGGTGCGGACATATCCCGCACGCAAAAGTCTGTCAGCAAGCTCTGAGACTTCGATGACAGTTTTTTCATATTCGATACTGATAATTGACGAGATAAATCTTTCGGGTGGAATGGTATAAGTGAGCGCTGCATCGGGGGTAGTGACTATAACGTCGAGCTCTGCGCAAAGTATCGCCGACAAGACTTTAAGCCTCTCATGCTCGTACTCATGGGAGGCGACGATATTATAAAAATTAAGGTCTCTCGAAACGAAAAACTCAGCGCGAATATCAAATCTGCGAAACAGATTTACAAGCCGCATACACTCCTTCTCCTCGGGGCACACGAGAAGCACGGGGCGCTTCCCGTCGCTTGCGCGCCGAATATCCTCAATAAGCGCGGCGTACGCCGCGTCAGACGCGCCCTCGCAAAGCCCCGCTACCACTATCGGCAGAGGATTTCTTGCCGCCCTCTGCTCGGCAACTGCCCTCAGCAGGTGCTTGTATTCTCCGTCCGACCTTATGCAATCGGTTAGTATGTTCATTAATACGTTATGCTTGGGAGAACCTTTTTGGTAAAGTCTGTCTCGCAGGCTCGCCGCAAAGTTTGCTTAGCAAACATTTGTCCTCCCAAACCCTCTCCAAACCTTTTTAATCTATGGTATATTTATTTTTGCGTCTCGCCACGCGAGATGAAAAATCAATCAAACTTATTCACTCTTCACTCTTACTTCTTACTTCTTACTTTTTACTGTTGCATATCTGCATGGCGGCGTCAAAGTCGCCCTCAAGTATCTTTTCAAGTCCCTCTCTGACAGTATCAAAACCGCCAAAAAGCTTTTCTCTATCCTCTTTGCCGAACTCAGAAAGCACCCAATCGACCATATCGTAATCGGGGTGCGGCTTCTGCCCCACGCCGATACGTATTCTTGGGTAGCCGTCGGTCCCTAGTTGCTCACATATACTGCGAAGCCCCTTTTGACCGCCGTCGCTTCCCTTGCGCCTTACGCGCAGTCTGCCTATATCGAGATTCACGTCGTCGCATATAACTATCACGTTCTCGGCGGGTATTTTATAGAAGGACGCCGCCTCGACGACCGCCTCTCCCGAATTATTCATAAATGTCTGCGGCTTCATAAGTAACACGCTCTTGCCGCATATCGTTGCTTCACCGCATAGCGCCTTGAACTTCGACCTGTTTATCTGCGCCGAATATTTCTCTGAAATATGGTCCATCGCGAGAAATCCCGCGTTATGTCTTGTCATACGGTATTTATCCCCGGGGTTACCAAGTCCCACAACTATATGGGTTATTGGAGCGCGCTTCTCGCCCCCACCCGACGATATCTTCTTGAAAAGCTCAAATATATCTGCCATTTTTAACCTCTCTGATACGACAATAAGGCGGAGTTTGCAAACGCCCCCCGCTTATACCAATATCGTGTATTTACTGAATTGCCCTATAATTATATTATACAAAAATGAACAAATCAAGAAAAGCGCGGGATTTTTAACTCAGTTAACAAAAAATTTACATTTTAAGCTGTACTTTTTTGCGTCCAAAGTGTAGCGATTTTCCCAAATATATGATATAATATAGGGTACTCTTTGAGGACATGCGTCCGATTGGGTTTTTTTAGTATTGTCAAAAAAATTTATATTATTTTTGGAGGTATTTACCAATGGCAAAGAAGTATTGCTATCTCTTTACCGAGGGTAACGCAAGTATGCGTGAGATTCTCGGCGGTAAGGGCGCAAACCTTGCGGAAATGACTAACATCTTCAAGGAAAAGTTCCCCGAAAGAAACCCTGTTCCTCAGGGCTTCACAATTTCCACAGAGGCTTGCACACAGTATTATGAGGATGGCAGACAGATCAATGATGAGATCATGGCTGAGATCATGGAGTACATCGTAAAGATGGAGGCAGTTACCGGTAAGAAGTTCGGTGACCTTGAGAATCCCCTTCTCGTTTCCGTTCGTTCCGGTGCTCGTGCATCTATGCCCGGTATGATGGACACCATTCTTAACCTCGGTCTTAACGAAGATGTTGTTGAGGTTATGGCTAAGAAGTCCGGCAACGCTCGTTGGGCTTACGACTGCTACAGAAGATTTATCCAGATGTATTCCGACGTCGTTATGGAAGTTGGAAAGAAGTATTTCGAAGAACTTATCGACGAAATGAAGGCTAAGAAGGGCGTTACCTTTGACGTTGAGCTTACCGCTGACGATCTTAAGGAGCTCGCAAATCAGTTCACGGCTGAGTACAAGTCCAAGATAGGAACAGACTTCCCCACCGACCCCAAGGAGCAGCTTATCGGTGCTGTTAAGGCAGTATTCCGTTCTTGGGACAACCCCCGTGCAAACGTATACCGCCGCGACAACGATATTCCCTACAGCTGGGGTACTGCTGTAAACGTACAGGCAATGGCATTCGGTAACATGGGTGATAACTGCGGAACAGGTGTTGCGTTCACTCGTGACCCCTCCACCGGTGAGAAGAAGCTTATGGGTGAATTCCTCGTTAACGCTCAGGGTGAGGACGTTGTTGCAGGTGTTCGTACACCTATGCCCATCGCTGAGATGGCAGACAAGTTCCCCGCAGCTTACGCTCAGTTCGTTGAGATCTGCAATATTCTTGAAAACCACTACCACGACATGCAGGATATGGAGTTCACCGTTGAAAACGAGCAGCTCTATATGCTTCAGACCCGTAACGGTAAGAGAACTGCTCCCGCAGCTCTCCAGATAGCTGTTGACCTCGTTGCCGAAGGTCACAAGACCAAGGAAGAGGCCGTTCTTATGATCGACCCCAGAAACCTTGACACACTTCTCCACCCCCAGTTCGACGCAAAAGCTCTTAAGGCTGCTACTCCTATGGGTAAGGGTCTCGGTGCATCCCGCGGTGCGGCTTGCGGTGAGGTAGTATTCTCTGCAGAGGATGCTGAGGCTTGGCACAATGCAGGTAAGAAGGTAATTCTCGTCAGACTTGAGACCTCTCCCGAGGACATCACAGGTATGAAGGCAGCTCAGGGTATCCTCACCGTTCGCGGTGGTATGACATCTCACGCGGCAGTTGTTGCAAGAGGTATGGGTAAGTGCTGCGTTTCCGGTTGCGGAGATATCGCAATGGACGAGGAAAACAAGAAGTTCACACTTAACGGAAAGACATACGTTGAAGGCGACTTCATCTCCATCAACGGTTCTACAGGCGCTATCTACGACGGTATCATTCCTACCGTTGACGCTGAGATCTCGGGCAACTTCGGCACCATTATGGGCTGGGCTGACGAGTTCCGTAAGCTCAAGGTAAGAACCAATGCTGATACTCCCGCAGACGCTAAGAAGGCTCGCGAGCTCGGCGCTGAGGGTATCGGTCTTTGCCGTACAGAGCATATGTTCTTTGAGGCTGACAGAATTGCGGCATTCAGAGAGATGATCTGCGCTGACACCGCTGAGGAAAGAGAGACGGCTCTCGCTAAGATCCTTCCCTACCAGCAGTCTGACTTCGAGGCTCTCTACGA
>JAZQWY010000109.1:0-2088 GCA_045632545.1 Eubacteriales bacterium
CAGAATTTCTTCATAAACGGACGATACGTCAAGAGTAAGACGGCGTGCGCGGCTATTGAGCAGGCGTACACCTCTTATATCCCACCCGAAAAATTTCCTTGCTGTGTGTTATATATAAACGTGAATCCCGCAACGGTTGACGTGAACGTTCACCCCTCGAAGCTCGAGGTGAAATTTTCGAATGAGAAGCTCGTTTTTGAGGCGATATATTATTCGGTTCGAAACTCGCTTGAAGAAAACAAGACGCGCCCCGACCTTGTGATGTCGGCAAAGCAGTCGAGTGCCGGGGGACGTGTGTCGGATATGCGCGTGCCCGTGGCGGATATCCGCGCCGAGTCGCTCAAAAAGCGTCAGCTCAGCGCCGAGCTCTATTCGGCGCGAAAGGGAGCTGAGGGAGTAAGTCCCGATAAATTCGTACATATGACCGCTGAGGAGTACGCAAGGGAATACGCTGGCGCGAAATCAGGCGTGTCCGCCAAGGATATATCTCCTAAGGTAATGCTTGACGAGAGCAGAAGTTACGTGACCGAAAATAAACCTGAGGCGAAAACTGCAGAGAATGCTACGAAGCTTGAGGAGAAAAGAATAGACAATTCTGTTTCGGAATATAAGATACCCGCCGATATACCCAAAAAAGAGAATACAGAAAAAGTTATGCCCGAGACGGCAGAATCTATAGATACGGTCAGTGAATCCCAAGAAATCGCGCTTAAGGATACGCTGAAATACAGGATAGTAGGCGAGATGTTCAATTCCTATGTGGTGGTCGAGTTTGGCGAGAAAATGTTGCTCATAGACAAGCACGCGGCACACGAGAGGGTGATATTTGAACAGCTCAAGGCGGGTATGCGCCAGAAGGAGCACGTGTCTCAGCTTCTTATGCTTCCCATAGAGGTGATGATGACCTCGGACGAGGTGGCGGTGATATCCGAATATCGCGCCGAGATAGAGGCTGTGGGCTTTGAGTTCTCCTGCGGAAGGAATACAGTCAGCGTCAGCGCAGTTCCCGAGGGGATATCGCTTGATGCGGTTCCCGATATGCTTGCGGTTATAGCCGAGAGGATAAAGAGCAACACGGGAACGGCTATGTTGACCAGAGACATAATATTTGAAAAGGCACTCTATCAGGCGTCTTGCAAGGCGGCTATCAAGGCAGGCAGGGAATATCCGCCCGAATATGTGGCGTGGCTCGTGGATAAGCTTATGGAGCTTCCCGATGTCACCTTCTGCCCTCACGGCAGACCTGTGGCTATGGAAATGTCAAAGAAAAAAATAGACCGTCAGTTTGAGCGCTGTTGAGGATATTTAATTAAAATAACGGTAAATAATAAGAAGGTCGGGGAAACTCGCCTTCTTTGACTTGCTTTTCCTTTGTGGGAGAGCGAGGGAAAGGCATACAATGTTTGAAATTTTAGCAACAGACGGACGTGCGAGACGTGGAGTTCTGCACACCGTTCACGGAGACATACAGACTCCCGTGTTTATGAACGTAGGTACTTGTGCCGCTATCAAAGGCGGAGTGTCCTCAAGAGAGCTTATCGACCTTGACTGTCAGGTGGAGCTCTCAAATACCTATCATCTCCATATCCGCCCGGGGGATAAGCTTATATACGAAATGGGCGGACTTCACAAGTTTATGAATTGGGAGCGTCCGATTCTGACCGATAGCGGCGGATTTCAGGTATTTTCGCTCTCACAACTGCGTAAAATAGACGAGGAGGGGGTTCGTTTTGCTTCGCACATCGACGGAAAACGAATTTTTATGGGCCCCGAAGAAAGTATGCAGATTCAATCCAATATCGCTTCCACCATCGCGATGGCATTTGACGAATGTATCGAAAATCCCGCGCCCCGTGATTACGTGAAGGCTTCCGTTGACCGCACGACCCGTTGGCTTGCCCGTTGCCAGAACGAAATGGCGCGTCTCAATTCCTTGCCCGAAACCATCAACAAAAATCAGCTTCTTTTCGGTATCAACCAAGGCGGTACGTATGATGATATCCGTATCGACCATATGAAACGTATCTCTGAATTCGATCTTCCCGGCTATGCACTCGGCGGTCTTGCCGTCGGTGAGGAAGCGGACGT
>JAZQWY010000110.1:0-1513 GCA_045632545.1 Eubacteriales bacterium
TCCCTTGAAGAATACCGTGACGCATCGAACGTTATATTTGTCAAGCACAGCCTTTACGGTGTCCGAGCCATCCTCTCGGAAATTATTGACGAGAATCATCGAGCCACCACCCAAAAGAAGCGCGTCGGCAACACGCAAAAGCACTGCGGTCGCGGCTACGTCCAGACGGCGTTTTTCGGCATAGCAGGTAAATCCGACGGTATCAAAAAGCTCCTCTTTAATTTCATCCTTTTCGATTATCGGATAACCGAAGTGACGGCTGAGCTTAGTTGAAACCGTGCTTTTGCCCGAGGCGGGCATTCCTGCGATAATGATAAGATTCATAAATGACTCCCAAACATAATTTATCAGTACAATTATATAACAGATTGCCAAATAATTCAAGTGCTATTTCAACTTTATTTTGTGGACAAATCACCAAATGAAGCAAAACTTGCCTAAGTTAAAACAAATTAATTCAAAGATACAAAACTTTTTTCGACATATCATTGACAATTCACGAGAAACTGTGGTATAATAACACGTCTTAACTAAATTAAATTATGTGAGGAAATCATTATGGTAGGTACATTTTGGGCCTTCGTGCCCGCACTCGTGGCTATCGTGCTTGCTCTTTTGACAAAGCAGGTTTACGTGTCACTCTTCCTCGGTATATTCGTAGGCGCTATGATGTATGCCGGAGGAAATCCGCTTGAAGCGATGTTCACTCTTTATCAGGTAATGAGTGAAAAGGTTGGTGGAAACACCCCGATTATCGTATTCCTTGTTGTTCTCGGAATACTCGTTGTTCTTATGCAAAAGTCCGGCGGCGCGAGAGCGTACGGCGATTGGGCGGGCAAAAAGATTAAGACCAAGAGCGGAGCGCTTGCCGCAACCGCAGGTCTCGGATGCCTTATTTTCGTTGACGACTACTTCAACTGCTTGACAGTTGGCTCGGTTATGCGTCCCGTTACTGACAAATTCAAGATTTCGAGAGCAAAGCTTGCGTACATCATCGACGCAACGGCGGCTCCTATCTGCATTATCGCCCCCATTTCCAGCTGGGCGGCGGCTGTTGCAGGCGAGCTTGAGGGCGACGGTCTTATGGTGTTCATCAGCACTATTCCCTTTAACGTATACGCGCTTCTCACCATTATTATGGTATTTGCACTCTGCTATCTCAAGTTTGATTTCGCAAAGATGAAGAAAAACGACATCATTGCAGAAACAACAGGTGACCTTCACGCAGGCGCAGCAGGCGCGGACGAAGTAAGCCCCGAGGTTGTATCTAACCCCAACGGCAAGGTTCGTCATCTTCTTGTACCCGTTATCGTGCTTATCGTTTGCTGTATCGGCGGTATGCTTTACACCGGCTTCTTCTACAACTGGGATACCGGTCTTATCGACACCGAGCTTCAGTCGGCAAACGTTATCGAGGCGTTCTCGAACTGTGATGCAGGTATGTCTCTTGCCATCGGCTCCACCGTTGCGCTTATCATCATTGCAGCGTACTATATGATAGCAAAGGTTGTTT
>JAZQWY010000111.1:0-7385 GCA_045632545.1 Eubacteriales bacterium
AGCGCGTGCAAACGCTACGATAACCGACGCCGTAAACTCGGGATTGGAATCAAGCTTCAGGCTATACTCGATAACGTGCTTGTGCTCCATCTCTGTTCCTGTTCTACCGCTTCTTATAACGAAGCCGCCATGGGGTATTCCGCTATGGTCACGCTTCAGTTCTTCTGCGCTGATAAAATGCACTGTGGTGTCATAATCCGCAAAGTAGTTGGGCATTTCCTTAATTTCCCTCTCTATCCTTGCCTTATCAGCACCCTCTGCGGCAACGACGAAGCACTCGCGCAGATGCTTCTGGCGCGCGGTAAGTTCGGGCGCTGCTCCACTGCGAACAGCATCAAGGGCGTTCTCTATCGGGATAGTGTACTGCTTAGCATCCACAACACCCTCAATTCGGCGTATAGCATCGGAGTGTCCCTGACTTACTCCCTTGCCCCAGAAGGTATAATCCTCGCCGTCAGGCAATATCGCCCCCGCATACAAGCGGTTGAGAGAGAACATTCCAGGGTCCCAGCCCACAGATATCATAGCCACGGTTCCACTCTCCTTTGCGGCGGCATTGACCGCGGCAAAATGCTCGGGAATCCTAGCGTGGGTATCAAAGCTGTCTACGACAGAGAAAAGCTTTGCAAGCGCAGGTGTCTGCACGGGAAGGTCGGTAGCGCTTCCTCCGCAGAGAATCATAACGTCTATTTTATCGACGTAATCGGCAACCTCGTCCGCGCGGCAGACAGGAACGCCCACTGTTCCTATCTTGAGTGTAGCGGGTTCTCTGCGCGTGAAGACCGCCACAAGCTCCATATCGGGATTCTGATGCACCGCGCACTCAATTCCCCGTCCGAGATTTCCGTAACCGTAAATACCAACTCTTATCTTCATATAAATTCGCCCTCCTACCGAGCCATATCTCATAAGCTCAAAAATACGGAAATATTATAGCACATTACATTCCTCATTTCAAGATGATAAAGAAATTTTTACAAAATGAAATGTAAACACCCATAGAATAAAATTCTTTCACATTTTACGCCTATTCCTTTATTAATATAAGAAATAGGCGTAAAACTATCGCAAAAATAAAAAAAGTGTGGTACTGCGGTCAAGGATATCGAATTCTACGAAAAACTCTACGATGAAATATCCCTTCCCTTAGACACCAAAACACATTTCAAGTCATCTATCACGAAGCGAAATCAATGGATGGTCGAAAGCAGCGAATTAGTCGACACCTATATCCAAAATCAACCGAACGGCGCGGATATTATCCGCGCCGCATACCGCATTATTAATCAACAAACACGTTGCCGTCAAAGACTATCACGTAATAGTCCTCACATTCAAATTCTTCAACTATATTGCGGCGCGAGGTCAACTCTGTCCAATAGGAGCTTCCCACTATCGAAAGATATTCCGTCCTGTCGAGCAGAAGAAAGTAGTTTTCCTGCCCCTCAATATCATCAAACCAATGGTTCATCGTTTGATAATTCCTGCGCTTCACTTCCCCGCGCTCCACGCTGACGTTTACCACCTTAACCGCGCTGTCAGAGCGAAGCCAAGTTTCACCCGCATTCCAGAAGGTAGCGTACCCGTAGTCATACCCCTTTTCCTCAAGGGTATCGGCGACCTTTTGCAGAGGATCATCACGGCCAAGCTCACGAGGCATATCAAGCATATCAGCGGCGTTCGCCATAGAGAAACAGAGCAAGAGCGCAGCAATCAAAACACCCACACGGCGCATAACTACCCCCTCGCCTATCAGGTGCTTCACGTAGACGACAGTCGCGATGACAGAGCTTCCTAGAAAGGGCGTGAGTCGCCAATTCACGTTTGAAAGCGTTCCGCAAATAAAGCCTACCATCACCACCGCCGTCACCGCCAAGTGCGCCCAAGCGATTATTTTTGAATATTTATCCTTAAGGGACTTATAGCTAAAGAACAGTATAAACGGACACACAAGCACCGCAAGCGCGCCGATAAGCCTTATAAACACCGCTATAGAATCAGCCGAGAACAGCGACACCGCCGTGTCAGTCTCAACCCCCACAAGGGTGAGATAGTGAGTAAGAAACAGCTCGGCGTTGCCTCGCCAGCTGCTCACATCCGACCACCCGGAGTAAGCCACACCGTACCCCGCGGATATCTGTCCGCCGTTGGTTATCACCGAGAGCAACAGAATACCCATCAGCGTTCCCAATGCCATAACTACGCAAATAGAATATCTCTTTACCGCCACGGGCGAATTGAGTTTTGTCTCTTTATCGAATAAAGTATAGGCGATTATCGAGCCCACAACGGGAACAACGGTCAATCCTAAGACCTGAAATCCGTCCGTAGCGCACCCCGCGCACAGGAGCAGAAGCAGTACGCCGTAAATCACCGCGCTTATCTTGTCTCTCATCACCCACCTTGAAAAGTCAGATAGCTTATCCCACAATCTGAATACGAGGCTAAGCAGGAGCATAATGAACAGGATACCGAGACTGTAATAAATAACGTGCTCCCACATTATCTCCCTGAGCTTTACCGAGCCCGAGAGTATCATAGACAGGCAGAACACCGCCGTGGAGGAGACAGAATATCTCCACCTCATCGCCCTGAAAAGCGAGAGAGCCGAGAGGACGAAAATTACGGTGAATATGCACATACTGACAGTCTGCGCCCTCATAGTAAACCCAAACAGCTTGATAACGGGCACCATCCATATAGGTGAGCCAAAGGGCAGGAGCGCCGCGTAGGAAAAATTCTCGGAAAGTATATCCCCACTCTCGACCATGGCCTGCGACCAAAGCAGAGAGTCCACGCAGTCCGAGTGGAAATATCCGAGTGCGGGGCCCGTTACGTAATAAAACAGCGTCCATAGGCTAAATCCGAGAAAAGCGAGAGATATGATAAGCTCAAATATAAATTCGGGCTTTACTAAACGCGCAAAATATCCCGTGCGCCACGGCTTATTTTGATTGTCTGACCTCATACCTTCTCCTCATTCTCCTTATGCTCGTGATATTCCTTCTCGGTATTCACACCCCAGACGGCATCTTTAGAGCACTCGCCGCGGACGATAGTCCGCACCGCCTCAATGGCCGTGAGCATAGAATGGTCCATATTGTTGTATCTGTGCTGGCCGTTACGTCCGATACACCAGAGATTTTCTATGCCGCTAAGATAATCCTTGACTTCTTCAAAGCTCTCGTAGCTTCCGAAATATGCGGGATAAGCCTTCTTTACCTTGATACGCACACTGTCCAGCACACTGCCCTCGGAGATAATGCCTATCTTTATCAGCTCGTCCGTAGCGAAACGGATAAATTCCTCGTCCCCCATATTCCACATATCGTCGCCCTCATCGCAGAAATATTCAAGACCTATCCACACGGTATTCTCGATATCCTTTACCATATAGGGCGACCAGTTATTGAATATTTGAAGTCTGCCGAGCTTGACCTCCCTCTCCTGAATGTATATCCAGCAGTCGGGTACTATATCATTCACGGTCTTTATCTTAGTCTCGTTCTTGATATTCAGCTTGTCAACGAGAAGTCCAACCGTCATAAAATCTCTGTACGGAAGCTCCTCGGCAATTTTTCTCACGTTCTCGGGCGGAGTATCCCCCATACCGCCCACAAGGTCCTTTACGGGCATACTTGAGAAATAAATATCTGCCTCAAATCTCTCCTCCTTGCCGTCACGCTCGGCGACCACACCAAGAATATTCTTGCCGTCTGTCTCTATCTTACGCGCGCCGCAGCCCATAATTATCTCTCCGCCCATTTTCTCGACACGCTTAGCAAGTGTTTCCCAAAGCTGTCCCGGTCCTTTCTTGGGGTAATAGTACTGCTCTATGAGTGAGGTCTCGACCTTTCCGCCCTCTTTTTTGAAGGACTTTGTAAGCATAGACCACACCGCCTTCATAAGCGAAAGTCCTTTAACTCTCTGAGCGCCCCAATCCGCCGAAATGCTGTCAGGATTGCGCCCCCAGACCTTCTCGGTGTAATCCTCGAAAAACATTTCATAAAGCGGAGCGCCGAAGCGGTTTATGTAAAAATTCTTAAGCGAGTCCTCTTTCTTTTTGAACACACATGACCGGAGATATCCAAATCCCGCCTTGACGGTTCTTCCAAAACCCATATTTTTAATAGTGGCGGGCTTTATCGAGATAGGATAGTCAAAAAACTTTTTGAGATAATATATTCTCGACACGCGGTTACGCAGAAGCATTACCTCGTCGTCGACCTCGGGGTCGGGGCCGTTCTCCGCCAACGGCTTCTCGTTTGAAAGCAGGATATCGTCACGCGACGGCTTTGCCTGAAGCGGCATAAGCTCCTGCCAGAGGGCGTTGACCTCCTCGTTCTTTGAGAAAAATCTGTGACCGCCGATATCTATTCTGTTTCCGTTATGCTCCGCTGTGCGAGATATTCCGCCTATCGTATCGCTCTCCTCGATTATCACGGGCTTTATATCCGTATTCTTAAGCAGCTCATACGCGGCGGTAAGTCCCGCAGGGCCCGCGCCGATTATCAGCGCCTTTCTAACTTTATTCTCCATATCAACAACCCTTCCCCGTAATTATTTTCCGCGGTAAACGAATATCTTTCTACCCGCGTAATTCCATATCATCACCACGCCTGCAACAAAGCATTTCACAAGGATATACCAAAGTCCGTCCGTACCCACAAGCTTCACACCGAGCCACATACCAAGCTCGGTAAGTCCGAAGCCTATAAGTCCGACGGCAAAATATATAAGAAACGCCGAAAGAGTTCTGCCCTTCTCCTTTTGCTCCTCGCTTTTGAATACGAATATATTCGAGAGTGTGTAATTGCATATAAGTCCGACCACAAAGCCCACGGCAACGCAGAGCGCCATCTGGGGCGAGGTACAATTCTCCTTGAATAAAAGCTCCTTGATGAGCGCCATAGCCAGCGTATCTGCAACAAAAGACACACCACCAACCGCCACGTAACAGATAAATTCAAAAACGATATTCTTTTTGTTCTCTGCTCCGCAGTTATCCATACTTTCTCGTCCCCTATCCGTGGAATGTACCTATATTATACTTCATCGTTATGAAAAAGTAAAGTATTTTTGGAAATTTGCCGTTTCTAAACACATTAACGCTACACTTATAAAAATCTGCCGTTGCAAAGATTATTTGCAACGGCAGATAAATCAATCAATTAACTTTAAGCCTCTCGTCAAGATATGCCTGAAGCTTTGCGTTCTCGCTCTCGCTCATCTGCGGGGTATCGTCAAGCGGGAAGTTTATTCCAAGCACCTTGTATTTTTCCTTACAAAGTGTCTTAAACGGAAGCAACTCCACACGGCTGACGCATTTATAACCGCGAACAAGCTCGGCAAGTCTTTCGATATCCTCGCGCGTATCATTGATATTCGGCACGACCACATGCCGCACCCAAACCCCTATGCCCTTCTTTTCCAGAATATCAAGAAAGCGCATCACTCTGTGAAGGCTTCCGCCCGTATACTCGGCGTAGCTCTCCTCGTCGGTCATCTTTATATCGAGCAACACAAGATCGGTAAATTCAAGCAATCTCTCGACAGACGCGTTATAGACCTCGCCGCAGGTATCTACGGCGATATGAAGTCCTCTGTCCTTCAGCGGCTTCGCGAGCGCGCAGAGAAAATCCGCCTGAAGACAGGGCTCTCCGCCCGAAAAGGTAACTCCGCCGTTCTTGATATACGGGTAAAGTCTCAGTATCTTCTCGGCAAGCTCGTCGGCGCTCATAAGGTCGCTCTCGCGACACTCCCAAGTGTCGGGATTATGGCAGTAGGCGCACCTGAGAGGACACCCCTCGCAAAATACCACCGCCCTCACCCCCGGACCGTCCACCGTACCGAGGGATTGCAGACTGTGGATATATCCTCTGTCTGTCATACAGTTTCGTGGAAGGTACGGCTGATGACCTCTTTCTGCTGCTCACGCGACAGCTTATGGAAATTGACCGCGTATCCCGAAACACGGATAGTCAAATTAGGATATAGCTCGGGATTTTCCATAGCATCAACAAGCTTCTGTCTGTCAAGCACGTTTACGTTTATGTGGTGGGCGTTCTGGGCAAAATAACCCTGAAGGATACTTACGAGATTATCCACTCTCTCGCCGTCGCTCTTTCCGAGAGCCGCGGGGACTATCGAGAAGGTGTTGGATATACCGTCCCGGCAGGAATCGTAAGAGAGCTTAGACACCGAGTTAAGGGAAGCAAGCGCTCCGCACTTTTCTCTGTTGTGCATAGGGTTAGCGCCCGGAGCGAAGGGCTCGCCTGCGGCGCGTCCGTCGGGAGTTGCGCCCGTTTTCTTTCCGTATACCACGTTACTCGTGATAGTAAGTACAGAGAGCGTATGGATAGCTCCGCGGTAGGTGGGATTCTTTTTCAGGTCTGTGCTGAGCCTATCAAGTATATCCTTCGCTATACTGTCAACACGGTCGTCGTCGTTACCGAATTTCGGGAAATCTCCCTCGATATCAAATCCGCAGATAAGACCTCTCTCGTCACGGTGGGGGCGTACCTCAGCGTACTTTATAGCCGACAGGCTGTCAGCGATGACCGAAAGTCCCGCTGCGCCAAACGCCATAAGGCGCTCGACCTCGGTATCATGGAGAGCCATCTGTGTCTTCTCATACGCGTATTTGTCGTGCATAAAGTGGATAACGTTCATAGTATCCACGTACTCGCCCGCAAGCCAATTCATGTAGTAGTACAGGCGCTTGCATACAGCGTCGTAATCAAGGACCTCGTCGTCCATAACGGGCATGGCGGGACCTATCTGCATATCGTACTTCTCCTCGCGTCCTCCGTTGAGAGCGAGAAGGAGAATCTTTGGCAGATTGCAACGTGCGCCGAAGAACTGCATCTGCTTTCCGACCTTCATAGCGCTCACGCAACAAGCGATAGCGTAATCGTCGCCGTATATAGGTCTCATAATATCGTCGTTCTCATACTGTATAGAATCGGTATCAATAGAAACACGCGCGCAGTAACGCTTAAACGGCTCGGGGAGCTTAGCTGACCAGAGCACCGTAAGGTTAGGCTCGGGAGCATAGCCAAGGTTATAGAGCGTATTGAGAAATCTAAAAGCATTCTTGGTTACAAGAGTTCTTCCGTCCTCGCCCATTCCTCCGACTGCCTCTGTTATCCACATAGGGTCGCCGCCGAAAAGCTCGTTGTATTCGGGGGTGCGCAGGTGACGCGCCATACGCAATTTCATAACAAAATCGTCAATAAGCTCCTGCGCCTGCTCCTCTGTCAAAATTCCTCGGTCAATATCACGCTGAATGTATATGTCAAAGAAGGTGCTGACTCTGCCAAGAGACATTGCCGCGCCGTTTTGCTCCTTTATTGCGCCAAGATATCCGAAATACGTCCACTGGA
>JAZQWY010000112.1:0-9833 GCA_045632545.1 Eubacteriales bacterium
CGTCTTTTTTTGTTCACATAAAGTTAACAAATGCTTTTTCTCGACATTCCTTGAAAAGCAACGGCTTTTGTGGTAAAATTTATTAAAATTGGGGTAGAAGGTTTTTTTCAATTGTTGAAAATAATTTATACTCACTATTGCATAAAAATGGAGGTACACTTATGGTACAAATTGACGAAAAAGTGTACGGTACATCAAAGGAAAGATTGGAGTCTCTCTTTGATACCGGAACCTTTGTTGAGCTTGGCGCATATACCAGACGTCCCGGCTCGGCAGAGGACTTTGAGAGCGTTGTCTGCGGTTACGGAGCTGTTGGCGGTAAGCTGGTTTTCGCCTTTGCTCAGGACAGCGGAAGAACGAAGGGGGCATTCGGCGAGCGTCACGCTAAAAAAATAGCCGATATGTATGCCTTGGCTGTTAAGAACGGCGCGCCTGTGGTAGGTGTGTTCGACAGCGCGGGAGCTGTAGTATACGACGGAGCGTCAGCTCTTGCCGCATACGGAAGGTTTATGAAATGCGTTTCGGACGCGTCGGGGATAATTCCTCAGATAGCGTTGATAGACGGTGTTTGCGGAGGCTCGTCCGCAGTCGTGGTTTCAATGTTTGATTTCACGGTCACGATAAAGGATAAGTCAAAGCTTTACGTAAACTCTCCTTCCGTTATAGGAGAGAAGGCAGGAACGTCAAATTTTGCGTCCACTGTGGGGCTTTCCGTGGCTGAGGCCGATAGCGAGGCTGAGGCGTTTGACTTTGTAAAGGGACTGCTAGACGTTATCCCTCAGAACAATGCTGAGAGAGCCGTCTTTGAGGAGATAACAGACGATATCAACAGAGAGGTCGCCTTTGACGCTGATAACTATAAGGTGTGTGAGCTTCTTTCACAGCTTGCCGACAACGGCAAGTTTGTAAGAATATATGAAAAATACGCTACCAATCTTTGCGTGGGATTTGCTTCCTTTGGCGGAATCACCGCGGGAGTTGTCGCATCCGACCCCGCAAACGGAGGCGTGCTTGATATCAATGCCGCAAGAGTTGCCGCTAAGATGGTCTCCTTCTGTGACAGTTTCGGTATCCCTGTGGTAACACTCGTTGACAGTAAGGGGCTTGACGTTTCTATGGAGACAGAGAGCGCGCCCTACGCGTCCGAGCTTTCAAGACTTGCTATGGCGTATACCTCGTCGGAGAACGCAAAGGTGACGGTCGTTATCGGCAAGGCTTACGGCGCGGCATTCACGTTACTTGGCTCAAAGTCTGTTGGAGCTGACTTGTCTTACGCCCTTGAGGGCGCTTGTATCAGCGTTCTCTCTCCTGAGGCTTCTGTCGCTTTCGTATGGAACGACAAGGTGGGAGAGAAGAGCAGAGAAGAGGTCGAGGCAGAGTGGAAGAAAGAGTTCGCGTCTGCCGCCGATGCCGCTGATTGCGGTGAGATAGACGACGTTATTGAGGCTTCTGAGCTTCGCAAAAGGATATGCGCGGCTCTTTCGATGCTTGTGTTCAAGGCTGAGGGAACTCCTGACCGCAAGCATACCGTAATGCCTCTTTGAACGGAGGTAGGATATGAATTTCGGTTTGACGATGACCAATATAGCGTTGTCGATAAGGGCTGACGGAACATATGCTCCCTTCTCCCCTGACGCATGGGGATATGCGGGACAGATGACGCTTCTTGGAATGCTTATGGTATTTTCCGTTCTGGCAATACTCTGGCTGGTTCTCGTGATATTCAAGATGATATTCGCGGGTGGCGAGACTAAGAGAAAAAATGAAAAAGCTCCCGAGGCAGTCGTAAATGCGGTAGAGGAAGCCGCAACTGTTGAGGAAAATATAATATCTGTAGCTGACGATGACGATATAAGCGGCGAGCTCCTTGCGGTAATAACTGCAGCGGTATCCGCGTATATGGCTGCAGAAAACGGCGGCGAAGTTCCCACAGGCGGATTCAGAGTAGTCTCGTTCAAGAGAACGGGAGCACGTGCTTGGAATGCAAAATAATTTTCGATAATTGATTGAAAGGTTAAGGTATATAAATATGAAAACTTATATTATCGCAGTTAACGGAGTAACCTATACTGTTGAAGTTGAGGAGGTCGGTTCTTCAGCCGCAGCTCCCGCACCCGTTGTAACTCCCGTGGCGGCTCCCGCGCCTGCGGCAGTTCCCGTAGCCCCCGCGGCAGCTCCCGCGCCAAAGGCTACTCCCGCAGCACCCAAGGCAGCGGCAGGAGCCGTTACAGTTAAAGCTCCTATGCCCGGCAACGTTATCAAGATAAACTGCAAGGCAGGCGCGTCTGTTAAGAAGGGCGACGTTCTTGTGGTTCTTGAGGCTATGAAGATGGAAAACGATATCTGCGCTCCCGCGGACGGAGTTGTTGCAAGTGTTGAGGTGGCGCAGGGAGCTACCGTTGAGACAGACGCTGTTCTCGTAACTCTCAACTGATTTCTTTTCAGAATAATATTATTGAAAGGAAACAGTAGGAAATGCTTCTTGATAGTATTAAAAATTTCTTAAGCACAACAGGCATTGCACGGCTGTTTGGTGATAACGGTGACTGGAAGGCTCTGATAATGATCCTTTTGTCATTCGTCCTCGTCTATCTGGCGATAGTAAAAAAATTCGAGCCTTTGCTCCTTCTTCCTATCGCGATAGGTATGATGTTGACCAATCTCCCGGGCGTGGGACTGTTCCATCTTGACTTCTTCATCGGACAGGAAGTAGATTTCGGACAGGTGCTTCACGACGGAGGACTTCTTGACCTGTTGTATCTCGGCGTAAAGCTGGGAATATATCCATCACTGATATTTATGGGTATAGGCGCGATGACGGATTTCTCACCGCTTATATCCAATCCTAAGAGCTTACTTATCGGCGCAGGCGCGCAGTTCGGTGTGTTCGTGGCGTTTTCATCGGCGCTTCTCTCGGGAATGTTTACTCCGCAGGAAGCTGCGGCTATAGGAATTATCGGCGGCGCTGACGGACCTACGGCTATACTTGTCACAAAGACATTGGCTCCCGCGCTTCTCGGGGCTATCGCTATCGCGGCATACAGCTATATGGCGCTGATACCGATGATACAGCCTCCGTTTATGAAATTACTTACCACAAAGAAAGAGCGTCAGATAAAAATGACGGCGCTTCGTCAGGTATCCAAGACAGAGAAGATACTTTTCCCGATTGTCGTAACGGTAGTTGTTGGACTTATCGTTCCCGACGCGGTTCCGCTTGTTGGTTGTCTTATGTTCGGTAATCTGCTGAACGTTTGCGGCGTGACAGACAGACTTTCCAAGACCGCGCAGAACGAGCTTATGAATATAGTTACTATATTCCTCGGTATCACCGTAGGAGCGACGGCAAGCGCGGAGAATTTCCTCCGTCCACAGACCCTTCTCATTATCGGCTGCGGACTTGTGGCGTTCTGCATCTCCACAGTTGGCGGACTGCTTACTGCAAAGGTAATGAACTGGCTCACGGGCGGAAAGATAAATCCCCTTATCGGTTCTGCGGGCGTTTCCGCGGTTCCTATGGCGGCGAGAGTTTCACAGAAGGTTGGGCAGAGCGAGGATCCCTCTAACTTCCTTCTTATGCACGCAATGGGTCCAAACGTCGCAGGAGTTATCGGCTCGGCGGTTGCCGCGGGCGTATTCCTGTCATGGTTTGCTTAATAGGAGGTTTTTAGATGGCAAAGGTTAAAATAACAGAAACCGTTCTCCGTGACTCGCATCAGTCGCTTGTCGCAACGAGAATGACAACGGAAGATATGCTTCCTATACTTGAAACGCTTGATAAAATTGGATACCATTCTCTCGAGGCTTGGGGAGGCGCTACGTTTGACTCCTGTCTTCGCTTCCTTAACGAGGACCCGTGGGAGAGACTCCGTAAGATAAGAGCAAGCGTTAAGAACACAAAACTTCAGATGCTTTTTAGAGGACAGAATATCCTCGGATACCGTCACTATTCGGACGACGTGGTTGAGTATTTCGTTCAGAAGTCGATAGCTAACGGAATTGATATTCTCAGAATTTTTGACGCGCTTAACGATGCGCGTAACCTTGAAACTGCCATCAAGGCTACCAAGAGGGAGAACGGTCACGTTCAGGCGGCTATCAGCTATACAACAGGTCCTGTTTATACGACGGAGTACTTCACCAATTACGCAAAGACACTTGAGGATATGGGCGCGGACTCTATCTGTATCAAGGATATGGCGGGACTGCTCAAGCCCTACGACGCTTATGACCTTGTAAAGGCGCTGAAGGAGACAGTCAAGGTTCCGATACAGCTTCACACTCATTATACATCGGGACTTGCGTCAATGACGCTTATGAAGGCTATCGAGGCGGGAGTTGACATTGTTGACACTGCTATCTCGCCTATGGCGCTTGGAACATCTCAGCCCCCTACGGAGGCTATGGTTGCAACTCTTGCGGGAACAGAGTACGATACGGGAATAGAGCTCAGTCAGCTTGACGCGGTAACTAAGTATTTCGAGCCTATCCGTGAGAAATATCTCGCATCGGGACTTCTTGATCCCAAGATGCTCAAGGTCGACGTAAACGCGCTGATATACCAGGTTCCCGGAGGAATGCTCTCAAACCTTGTTTCTCAGCTCAAGCAGGCAGGGAAGTCGGATAAGCTCACCGAGGTTCTTGAAGAAGTTCCGAGAGTAAGAGCAGACGCGGGATATCCCCCGCTTGTAACTCCCTCCTCGCAGATAGTTGGAACACAGGCGGTGTTCAACGTAATCGGCGGCGAGAGATACAAAATGGTAACTAAGGAATTTAAGGGTATAGTTCAGGGACAGTACGGCAAAACACCTATGGAGATAGATCCCGAATTCGTGAAGAAGATAATCGGCGATACAGAGAGAATTACCTGCCGTCCAGCGGATAACCTTGCTCCCGAGCTTGATGAGCTAAGAGCGAAGATACCACAGTATATGGAGCAGGATGAGGATGTTCTTTCATACGCGCTCTTTGAGCAGGTAGCGCTCAAGTTCTTTGAATACAGAAAAGCTCAAAAGTACGGACTTGATTCTGAGGCAGATGCCGCTCTCGGCGTGCATAACGCATAAATAAATGTTATATAAAATCGGCAGAGATATTATTTCTCTGCCGATTTTTGCGTTCTAACGGAGATAAAAACAATCTGAATGTTTTTCTGTTACCAGAGGTATCCCGCTTATTACGACGCAAATAATTTGATTTATACAATATTCACCGTGTCCGATATTTCTCTCCTAAAATTTTCTTTTGGCGACTTTTCTCACGCTTCCAACTCGCAGTCGTTTTAACATTTTATTATCTATTCTTATGAAAATCACCTGTCGCAGGTGATTTTTTATTGTCGTTTTTGATAATTTTGCTGTAAGTAAATTAAAGAAATGTAAATAAATGTAAAAGAGAAATATATAAGCGAGAAGATAGTTCCAAAAAAGGAAAAAAGCAAAAAGGTTTTCGGGAAATCGAAAAAAAACTCAATTGATTTTTGAAGTTTTTTTTATTTTCTCTTGAACTCGTTATTAAAGTGTTTTATAATAATAACACCACAAAAGTGGGGTAAAGTGGAGCAAAGTGTTGAAAAGTGTTTAGAAAAATGCTCCGACAAGTATCAAAAACCACGGAAAGGAGACAGAAAAATGTTATCAGGCGAGTTCAGACATACACTTGATCCCAAGAACAGACTGTTTATCCCTGCAAAACACAGAGAAGAGCTGGGAGATAGCTTTATGGTAGTACGCAGTATTCGTGACAACTGTCTCCAGGTATATTCCTTGGAGGAATGGGACAGATACATCGAGCCGATAAGAAAAATGGATAGGCGTGATTCTGAGGTCATTCTCAGAACGCTCCACAGAAACGCGGCTCAGGTGTCCTCGGATTCTCAGGGGAGAATAGTTCTTCCTCCGTCGTTGGTACAGCACGCGGGAATAAGTAAGGGCGCGGTAGTGGTCGGTTGCGGAACGTACGCGGAGATATGGTCCGAGGAGTTCTACGATAAGGCGCTTGAAGAGGAAGATCTGGACGATATCAAGGCAGTTCTTGAGTCCTTCGGTCTCTGATAGTTATGACTGAGTTTTCACATTATTCGGTGCTACTTGATGAGAGCATCGACGGACTTAATATAAAACCTGACGGAATTTACGTAGACGGAACGGCGGGTGGCGGCGGACATTCCTATGAGATAGCGAAGCGGCTGACGACGGGAAGGCTTATCGCCATAGATCAGGACGAGGACGCTATCGCGGCGGCAGGCAGACGACTTGCTGAGTTTTCTGACAGAGTTACTATTGTGAGGAACAACTTCTCAAATCTAGCTCGTATTTGCGCTGAGCTCGGTGTTGAGAATATAGACGGTTTTCTGATAGACGCGGGCGTTTCCTCATTTCAGCTTGATTGCGCGGAGCGAGGATTTTCATACAGCGCCGACGCGCCTCTTGATATGAGAATGGATACACGGAACTCGTTGACGGCGAGGGAAGTGGTGAACGGATACAGTGAGCAACAGCTCAAAAAAATACTCTTTGATTACGGCGAAGAAAAATTTTCTCCCGCAATCGCTTCGGCGATAGTGAGAGAAAGAGCCAAATCTCCGATAGAGACTACGGCAGAGCTTTCTGCGATAATCAAGGGAGCGATACCCACTTTTGCAAGAGACGGAGGACATCACCCCGCAAAGCGAAGCTTTCAGGCGATACGAATTGAGGTCAACCGAGAGCTCGACGTTATTGAGCCTGCAATCAGGGTAGCTGAAAAGCTTATGAGGGTGGGTGGCAGGATAGCTGTGATAACCTTCCACTCACTTGAGGACAGAATAGTGAAGCAGACCTTCGCAGACCTCGCGTCGGGATGCACCTGTCCGAGAAGCTTTCCCGTGTGTGTGTGCGGGAAGAAGCCGAGTGTCAAGCTTGTAAACAAGAAGCCGATACTTCCAAGTAGGGCTGAGCTTGACGAAAACCCACGCTCCCGAAGCGCTAAGCTCAGGGTAGCGGAAAAGATTTGAGATACTTTACATTAATATAAAAAATTTACGGAGGAGAAAAAATGGCTGTCAATTATACAAACGATTCTTATAACCGCTGCATAGCAGAGCTCCGCGCCAGATATACGGGCAGAGGTGTCAGTGTCAGTGTTAAGCGCACGGCGGCACAGCAGGAAGCAAACGAAGTGAATATGCTGACGGAATCGTCTGACAGCTACGTGTCCTTTGACAGAGTCAGCGGTATTTCCAACGAGTACCGCAGTGGAGAGTACAAGGGAAGCAAGTACATGACCTCCGATGATTTTGTAAGATATTTCAGGAACAGAAACACATACAATATGCCTCTTGCGCTGAGGAACGCTCAGCAGTCAATGAAGGATAAGGCGCAGAAGCCGAGCGCTGTCGCTGTCGGCAGAGGCGGCTCGAGAAGGGACACTCTCGTTCCCTCGGAGAGCTCCTCAAAGGAGGGTCACTTAAAAACACGTATTGAGACGTTCGTAACTAAATGGTTTCCCATAGAGCCCCGCGAGGGAAGAACAGTAGGTGAGAAATTCAGGTTTCCCACCGCCGCTGTTGGAAGTATGGCGGCGTTCGCACTCTCGCTCGGACTTATCGTCGGCGGTTCGGTTATGATAGGAAGCGCGTCGGGCGAGGTTGGAACTCTCAATAGCGAGATATCAAGGCTTGAGACCAAGCAGACCGAGCTCCAGAGTGAGCTTGACCTGAAATATAATATTCAGGATATCGAGGAAGAAGCAAAGAGCCTTGGAATGATAAACAGAGAATACGCTGATAAGGCGTATATCGAAGTTGGCTCGGACGAAAAGATAGAGATATACGAGCAGGAAGAAACCAACGTTGGATTTGCCGCGTTGCTCAATGCGCTCGGTATCAAAATCGATTGACGGCGAATAAAGGCGTGTGACCTCTCATAAGATATAATGTTAATTCTTACTCTTAAGAAAGGAGAGATGTCACAATGGAAAAGGGCGGGGTAAGCACCTCGGCTCGAAGAAGATCGGTACTGTTGGGTGTGATAATATTTGCGGCGTTCGGTCTGCTGATGTTACGCATACTCATAATACAGACGGTCAGCTTTGATAAATATCAGAACAAGGTCATAAATCAGATGACCACTGAGTCTCCCGTACCCGCGGACAGAGGAAAGATTTTTGACAGAAACGGCAACGTGCTCGCGACCAACGTGACCACCTACCGTGTGTTTATCTCTCCTTCGGGAATACTCTCGGCTCAGAAGGAGCTTGGAGAGAACAGCAAAACGCAGTACGCGGAGATAATTTCCTACGGACTTGCTCAGACGCTCGGCGTATCCTACGACGACGTATACAAGCAAGCCACCGAATACACGAAATATTTGGACAGAACTATAAAACGTAAGGTGGACGAAGCTACCGCCGACACTGTCAGACAGTTCATAGAGGATTATGAGCTTGGTACTATGGTATACCTTGAGGCGCAGAGCACGAGGCATTACCCCGGCGGAACGCTGGGAGCTCATATGATAGGCTTTACAAGCAGCGACGGTATCGGACTTTACGGACTTGAATATCAATATAACGAATATCTCAAGGGTGTTGACGGTTATTATATAACCGCCCGCGATTCCTACGGAAACGAGATGCCCTACGAATATTCAAGCTATATCGACGCGGTCAGCGGATACAATCTGAGCACGACGATAGACACCACTATTCAAAATTTCCTTGAGGAACAGCTGGAGAGGACGGTCACCGAGACCGAAGCCCAGAACAGAGCTTGTGGAATAGTGATGAACGTAAAAACAGGCGCGATACTTGCTATGGCGACGTCATCGCCCTTCGACCTCAACGACCCTTGGACTATGGACGCGCTATATTCCGAGGAGCTGAGGTCAAGCGGATATCTGCCTGATTCCGACAAGTACAACGAGCTTTCCCGTGAGCTTTTGATGGAGATGTGGTCTAATAAGGCTATAACCGAGAGCTATATCCCGGGTTCAACCTTCAAGATAATCACGTCGTCAATGGCCCTTGAGGAGCAGGTGGTAACCCTTAACGAGGCGCTCTCCTGTTCGGGCTCAATGGAGCCTGTCAAGGGTATCAGAGTTAAGTGTCACAAGGTAGGCGGTCACGGACTTCTCACGTACTCTCAGGGGCTTCAGCAGTCCTGCAACGTCTGGTTTATGACGCTTGGAAAGAGAGTTGGAATTGAAAATTATCAGAAATACGTAAAAGCATTTGGATATTACGAAAAGACGGGTATTGACCTGCCCGGCGAGGGAAACAGTATATTTGCTTCTCAGATGAGCGAGCTTGACCTCGCTATATACGCCTTCGGTCAGAACTTCAACGTCACGCCGATACAGCAGATATGCGCCGTGGCGGCGGTTGCCAACGGCGGAACGCTGGTCACACCTTATATCGTCGAGAGTATATCCGACAATGCGGGGAACACGATATACCGTCACGAGACTGAGGTCAAGAGACAGGTAATCAGCGAATCGGTATGTGAGACACTCGCGACAGTTCTTGAGGAGGGTGTTTCGGGAGACGGCGGCGCGAAAAACGCATACGTTGCGGGATACCGCGTGGCGGCAAAAACGGGAACATCCGAGAAAAAGACGGTCGGCTCGGAAGGAATGTATATCTGCTCCTGTGTGGCGTTCGCTCCCGCGGACGACCCTGAGATAGCGATGATAATCATAGTTGATGAGCCCACGAAGGGCAGTCTTTACGGAAGTACCGTGGCGGCGCCCTATATATCGGCGGCTCTCAAGAATATCCTTCCGTATTACGGCGTTGAGCCGATATACACGGCGGAGGAGATAGAAAACACAGCGCTAAGAGTTGCGAATTACAAG
>JAZQWY010000113.1:0-8002 GCA_045632545.1 Eubacteriales bacterium
ATGCGGTAGGACTTCAGAATCCCGGGGTTGACGCAGTGAAATCAAAAGAGCTGCCCGAAATGAGAAAATTCTTCCACAAGCCCGTTATGGCAAACGTTTGCGGATTTTCTCTTGAGGAATACGCGCATGTGTGCAAAATGCTTGATCCTGAGGAGCAGATAGGTTGGTTTGAGATAAACGTTTCCTGTCCTAACGTTCATGGCGGAGGAATGAGCTTCGGTACGTCTGCCGAGGCGGCGGCTGAGGTCGTAAAGGCGGTCAAGGCAGTAACCTCAAAGCCTGTTATAATAAAGCTCTCGCCGAACGTCACAGATATCGTCAGCATAGCTAAAGCCTGTGAGGCTGAGGGAGCTGACGGAATAAGTATGATAAACACTATGCTTGGAATGCGTATCGACCTCAGAACAAAGAAGCCGATAATTGCTAACAAAATGGGGGGCTTCTCAGGTCCCGCAATAAAGCCTGTAGCGCTTAGAATGGTGTATCAGGTGTACGAGGCGGTGTCCATACCAATAGTAGGTATGGGCGGTATTATGAACGCAGAAGACGTAATTGAGATGATGCTCGCGGGAGCTACGGCAGTCGAGGTCGGAACTGCGAACCTTATCGACCCATTCGTCTGCAAAAAAATAGTAGACGAGCTGCCCGCGGCCATGCAAAAATATGGAATAAATAATTTATCAGATATAATAGGAGGAGCGCACTGATGGGAAAGGACGTAATTATCGCCTGTGATTTTAACAGTAAGGAGGAGGTTCTCGGATTTCTCGACAAATTCACGGGAAGAAAGCCCTACGTCAAAATAGGAATGGAGCTTTTTTATGCCGCAGGTCCTGATATAGTAAAGCAGATAAAGGCGAGAGGGCACAAGATATTCCTTGACCTTAAACTTCACGATATTCCAAACACGGTAAAGAAATCTATGGCAGTATTATCAAAGCTTGACGTGGATATGTGTAATCTCCACGCAGGTGGAACCATAGCTATGATGGAGGCTGCGCTCGAGGGCCTTATGCATCCCGACGGAACACGTCCGCTTCTTATCGCGGTAACACAGCTTACCTCAACAAGTCAGGAGAGAATGGAAGCTGACCTTCTCATCAAAGAGCCGATAGAGGAGGTAGTTATGCACTACGCGCACAACGCAAAGCTTGCGGGGCTCGACGGAGTTGTGTGCTCCCCCCGCGAGGCGACTGCCGTTCACAACAAGTGCGGACGAGAGTTTCTCACAGTCACCCCCGGTGTAAGATTTGCGGACGGAGATATTGGCGACCAGGTAAGGGTTATGACACCCGCGCAGGCTAAGGAGATAGGCTCTGACTATATCGTTGTGGGACGTCCCATAACGGCGGCAGAGAACCCCATTGCCGCATATGAGAGATGCGTTGCTGAATTTGTAGATTAAAAAATAGTGAAGGAGATAAGCATTATGCCTCAGTATGTTGTTTTACAGGTAACACTTAAAGAAAAATTCATAGGAACAGGCTCTAAGAATCTTGAGGAGCTTGAAAGAGTAATAAACGAGCAGGCAGCAAAAGGATACCGTTTGCACACTATTTCCACAGCTTCGGCTCAAAGTGCGGGATTTGGCGGCGGAGACCGAATTCAAGCCACAATGGTTTTTGAAAAGTTATAAATAATAAAGATGATATTGATATCAGTGAAAGGACAAATAAATGGAAAGCTATAAGAGAGAATTTATTCAGTTTTTGGAGAGTGCTAACGTTCTGAAATTCGGTGATTTTACCGCTAAAAGCGGAAGAAAGATACCTTATTTCATAAATGCTGGAGAGATAAAGACAGGAGATCAGATATCAAAGCTCGGCGAATTTTACGCAAAGAGCTATCTTGAAAAAGTAGGAAACAAAAGAACCGTCCTTTACGGACCTGCGTATAAGGGCATTCCGATAGCCGTCGCCGCTTCTATCGGACTTTCAAGAAGCGGTCTTGACGTTCCTTTCTTCTTCAACCGTAAAGAGGAAAAAGACCACGGAGAGGGCGGTGTTTTCGTAGGTTACGTTCCCAAGGAGGGCGATGAGATAGTCATCGTTGAGGATGTTATCACCGCTGGAACTGCTATACGCGAGAGTATGTCTATCCTTCAGGGACTTAAGGGAACCAAGGTCGCCGCTACCTTTGTAATGGTAGACAGAAAAGAGAAGGGCAAGGGTGAAAAGTCGGCTATGGCTGAGGTTGGCGAGGAATTTGGATTCCCTGTATATTCTGTAGTTGATGTATACGATATTATTGAATACCTTGAAGAAGACGAAGCTAACGCCGAGAATGTAGCGCGTATCAGAAAATACCTTGAGATAAACGGAGCAAAATTATAAAATTGCGAAAGGAATAAGTATATGAGAAGTCTTATAGATATCCAAGAACTTTCCACTACCGAGATAAACGAGCTTATCGCAGTTGCTTCAGATATTATAGATAACGGCGAAAAGTACAGTGAAGCATGCCACGGAAAAAAGCTGGCTACACTGTTTTTTGAGCCGTCCACAAGAACCAGACTTTCCTTTGAGGCGGCTATGTACGAGCTTGGAGGAAACGTTATTTCGGTATCAAGCGCCGATTCGTCCTCTGCCTCGAAAGGAGAGAGCGTTGCAGACACCGCTAAGGTAGTTTCTTGTTATGCGGACATTATCGCGATGCGTCACCCCAAAGAGGGCGCTCCACTCGTAGCGTCAATGAACGCTACGGTTCCCGTAATAAACGCTGGAGACGGCGGACACAATCACCCAACGCAGACGCTTGCTGACCTTCTCACAATATTCCGTGAAAAGGGAAGACTTGACAATATGACCGTGGGACTTTGCGGAGACCTTAAGTTCGGACGTACAGTTCACTCGCTAATCTCGGCTATGTCAAGATACACGGGTGTTAAGTTCGTTCTTATTTCCCCCGAGGAGCTTAAGGTGCCAAGCTACGTTAAGAGAGACATACTCAAAAAGAACGGTATAGAGTACTTTCAAACTACAGATTTTGAGGCTGTCATTCCAACGCTTGACGTTCTGTATATGACTAGAGTTCAAAAGGAGCGCTTCTTTAACGAGGAGGATTATCTCCGTCTTAAGGACAGATACATACTCACACCCGAGAAGCTGGATAAAGCAAAATCAGACCTTATTATTCTGCACCCGCTACCACGTGTAAACGAGATATCTGTGGCGATAGATAATGATCCACGCGCGTGTTACTTCAAGCAGGTATACTACGGAAAAATAGCGCGAATGAGCCTGATTCTTAAGCTTTTGGAGGTAAACGTATGAATATAGATTCTATTAAGAACGGAATAGTTATCGACCATATAACGGCAGGCAAGGGAATGACTATCTATAGGCTTCTCGGGCTTGACCGCCTTGATTGCTCGATAGCGATAATCAAAAACGTAAACAGCAGAAAGCTTGGAAAGAAGGATATCATTAAGGTGGACAGTGATATCGACGTTGATATCGACGCGCTTGGATATATCGACCCTGGTGTGACTGTAAACGTAATAAAGGACGGGGTACTTGTTGACAAGAAGAATATCTCTATTCCCGAGAAGATAACTAATGTTATCTTCTGCAAGAACCCAAGATGTATCACCACAACAGAGCAGTAGCTTCCCCATGTGTTCACACTTACCGACAAGGAAAACAAAGTATACAGATGTATATACTGTGAAACAAAAGCGGAAACAAAGTAAAAATAGAAACAGGTCGTTCATAAAATTTTACGAACGACCTGTTTCTATTGACATTTTATTGAATTTCTGCTATAATACAATAAACAGACAAGGAGGAAAGACTATGAATAACGGTGATAATAATTTCTATACGAACGATAATTTCTACACGAACGAGCAAAATCATTCCTTTGACGAACAGTATTCCGCAAGGAAGGCTGAGGGAGAAAGACTTAGTACGGTATGTATGGTGCTAGGAATAATCTCTGCGGCTCTTGTGTTTACCTGTCCTTGTATTCCGACCTTTATACTGTCTATCATATCTCTGTACTATTTTTCAAAGGCAAAGAAGGTACTTGGAGAACCTAAGTTGAACGGCAAGCTTATTGCGGGTATGATATGCTCAATAATTTCCTTGGCTATTTCGATATTCTACACGATTTTCTTTATTTTCTATTTCTCAGTTCTCGCATTTTTGGGAATCATTGGAGCAGCACTCGCCTAAAATACCATAGCAATATAGTCGATATTCCAGATCAAAAGAAGCATATTTCTGATTATCCAGTTTAGTAAAAGTATAGCCGTAAGGCTTATCCATACCCATTTGTGGACATGCAGCACCGTTTGCTCGTTTTTTAATATTGCTCTCAGGGCAAGTATGTCGTACACGCCGAAGGCTATCATCGAAGGGATAATAGCAGGATTGTAAATCAGAGACGCTACAACGTCAAATCTCATCAGCGCGCTCATAGCCCTTGTGCCACCGCAGAAGGGACAATATACGCCGAAAAATATATGCGAGGGGCAATCGGTTATCTTTGCCAGCGGCGTACCCGAAACGAATTTTGCGAATAACACAAGGAACAGCGCGGCAAAAACTAAGAAAATATTTATAGCGAAGAAAAATATCAGTCTCCTTTTGCGGTTTATCAAAATAAAATAATATCCTTTCAAAAATTATTGATTTATATTTCAATTTGTGATATAATTTTTACCACAAAGAAATTTTTGTATTAATATTCAAACGGAGGTAATATCATGGAAGAAATGAATAAAGACATGAACCTTAACGGCGAAACTGTTGAAACAGATAACGCTCAGGTAAATGAAGAACCGAAAACTATTGACAACACCGACGCCACGTCCCAGGAAAACGATACAGCGGAGCAGGAAAACATATCTGCTCAGACGGATCAGAACTATTATACATATGAGCAGGGAACTCCTGTAACCGATAATTCCGCAGACAGCGGTAGAACTTCCGCGGCTGTCAAGGATATGGCGAAATCAAAGGCTACCACGGCGCTTGTTCTCGGCATAATCGCGATTGTTTCCAGCTGTCTTTGCTGCTGTTGCTGTCTGCCTATTCCCGTGGTGCTTGGAATAATATCTTTAGTTATGGCTAATAAGTCAAAGAAGCTTTCGGCTGACAATAAATTCAGCGGAATGGCAATAGGAGCCGTTATTTGCTCGATACTCGCTATAGTTGGTTACGTAATGTATCTCGTTGCAAGCTCTCTTTACTTATTATTGTTTTTCTCAGAGATTAAGCTTATGGTGAACGAAATTCTCGCTGAATACGGATATGAGCTTGTGTTATGATAAATAATTTTTTCAACGGGTGACCTATAGGTCACCCGTTGCTTTTGATTTATTGATTACTTAATGGCTATAACACTTTCGTCCCACATATCGGGGGCCTTGTATCCCATAAGGTTTACCATAGTCGCGGCGACGTTTGAAAGCCCGAAGCTTCCGTTGTCTGCCTTGACTTCATACTTGTCGGCGTAGAAATTGTCGTAAACGATACAGGGAACGCGGTTGAGCGTATGGCTTGTCTTTGCCTTGTAGTTGCCGTTCTTGTCCTTCTTGGGCATTCCACTCTTGTCTACCTCGTACATCTCGTCAGCATTTCCGTGGTCTGCTGTGATGAGCGCGACACCGCCGAGAGCGTCAACTACCTTGAGTATTCTCGCAAGTTGAATATCAAGTGCTTCCATAGAGCATCTTGTGGCAAGGAGCGAGCCTGTGTGACCAACCATATCTCCGTTGGGGAAGTTTACTCTGAGATACTGATACTTACCCGACTCAAGGCATTCGATAAGCTTGTCTGTTATCTCTGCGCACTTCATCCACGGACGCTGCTCAAAGGGAACTACGTCGGAAGGAATCTCAATATAGGTCTCAAGCTCCTCGGAGAATTTGCCCGATTTATTTCCGTCCCAGAAGTAGGTTACGTGACCGTATTTCTGTGTCTCGGAAATAGCAAGCTGATTTACGCCTGTATTTGCGAGGTATTCGCTCATAGTGTTTGTAATTTCGGGGGGAGATACAAGGTACTTGTGAGGAATGTGAAGGTCGCCGTCGTATTCAAGCATACCCGCGTAGACAACTGTTGGTACTCGCTTACGGTCAAATTTATCAAACGCGCCATCGGCAGCCTCAAAGGTCTTGGATATCTCTATAGAACGGTCACCTCTGAAATTGTAGAAGATAACGCTATCACCGTCGTTTACAGTTCCGACGGGCTTTCCGTCACGAGCAATAACGAAGGGGGGAAGATCCTGGTCTATAACACCGAACTCCTCGCGGTAAGCGATAACAGCTTCCTTTGCTGACGCGAACTGTCTGCCCTCTCCGAGAACGTGAGTTTGCCAACCGCGCTCAACCATAGACCAATCAGCCTCGTAACGGTCCATAGTTATCTTCATACGTCCGCCGCCGGAAGCAATGCAGATATCAAAGCTGTCGCTTCTGAGTTCCGATATAAATGCCTCAAACGGCTCAATATAATCGAGCGCACTTGTCTCACCAACGTCACGTCCGTCGATAAGAATGTGTATTCTTACTCTTGATACGTTTTCAGCCTTTGCCTGAACGAGCATAGCCTTGAGGTGGTCAATATGGGAGTGTACGTTTCCGTCAGAGAACAAACCAAGAAAGTGAAGCGTGGAACTGTTTTTCTTTACATTGCCGATAAGCTCCTGCCAGGTTGCCGAAGCGAACATCTTTCCCGATTCGATAGACTGTGAGACCAGCTTTGCGCCCTGAGCAAAGACCTGTCCCGCGCCGAGAGCATTATGACCGACCTCGGAGTTACCCATATCATCATCAGAGGGAAGTCCGACAGCCGTTCCATGAGCCTTTAGAGATACCATAGGATATTTGCTCATAAGCATGTCAAGCGTAGGCGTATAAGCGCCCGCGACCGCGTTTGCCTCGGTATTGGGAGCGATTCCCACTCCGTCCATAACAATAGTAAGAACAGGACCTCTTACGCCACTGAAGTTACTTAGCTTTTCTAATTTAGCACACATAATATTCCTCCAAGAAAATAATATTCTAAACTTAATACATTATACAACTAAGTATGTGTTTTTTCAAGTGATTTTACTAAATTTAGAGGAATAAATTAAAATTGGTTAATCCTCTTGAAAAAAGTATAAAATAGGTGTATAATATAGGCTGTAAATTTTAGTTGCGTAAGAAAGGAAAATAAAAAATGGCAGAAGAATGTACTCACAACTGTTCGACCTGCTCGAGTAATTGCTCGTCAAGAGAGAAAAACAGTCTTATGGAGCAGCCTCACGAGCTTAGCAGTGTTAAACATATCATAGGAGTTGTCAGCGGAAAAGGAGGCGTTGGTAAATCTATTGTTACCTCAATGCTTGCCGTTCAGATGCAGCGCCTTGGCTATAAGACGGCTATCCTTGATGCGGACATCACAGGTCCCTCAATTCCGAAGGCATTCGGTCTTAAGAAACGCGTTGAGGGCGACGACAACGGAATGATCCCCCCGTCCACTACGTCGGGAATAGACATTATGTCGATAAACCTGCTTCTCGAGGACGAATCCCGCCCCGTTATCTGGCGAGGTCCCGTTATCGCGGGAACCGTTAAGCAATTCTGGACGGACACTATATGGCACGATATAGACTATATGTTTATAGATTGCCCTCCCGGAACGGGTGACGTTCCGCTTACCGTCTTCCAGTCTATACCGCTTGACGGAATAATTATCGTAAGTACACCGCAGGACCTTGTTTCTATGATAGTAACGAAAGCAGCTAATATGGCGAAAATGATGAATATTCCCGTCTACGGCTTGATTGAAAATATGAGCTATGTAAAATGTCCTGATTGTGGAAAAGAAATAAAGCTCTTTGGAGAGAGTCATATCGAGGAAATAGCAGAGAACTTTGGATACGACCTTCTTGCGAGAATTCCGATAGATCCTAAGCTGACAGCTCTCGTTGACAAGGGCTGGATTGAGATGATGGATAACGATTATCTCGATACCGCGGCACAAATAATCGAGAACAGAAGCGGTTC
>JAZQWY010000114.1:0-7501 GCA_045632545.1 Eubacteriales bacterium
CTGCTTAGAAGGCAGTTGCTCTATCCGGCTGAGCTAAAGGCACATACTTGGCATAAATGGCGCATTACAAATGCGCCATTTAAGTGGAGCGGGTGATGCGAATCGAACCCACGCGGCCAGCTTGGAGGGCTGGAATTCTACCATTGAACTACACCCGCATATGAAGGTTACTCAAAACTGCCTTAATATGATATCACAAAGACCTATCATTGTCAATAGCTTTTTTGAAATTTTTTTAATTTTTTTCAAAATGCTTGTGTTGGGGGCGTTAATATGGTAAAATGAGTTGAGCTTTGAATAAATGCTATGATAAAAGCAGGGAAATAATATGAAAAATAAAAAATACAGTCTTACTTATCTTCTCACCCCCGACTATATGTTTGATAAATTCGATTCTATAACGCCCGAATTTTTGCAGTCGCTTGGAATTCGCGCGTTGCTGATAGATATTGACAATACTCTCGCTCCCTACGAGCAACCCGAGCCTGATGAAAGAATAATAAGTTGGTTTGACAGTCTGAGGGCGGCGGGGATATCCGCGTCGCTTATCTCAAACAATCACCCGCCGAGAGTGGAGCTCTTCAACAGATCTTTGGGGCTTGACGCGTATCCCGATAGCGGAAAGCCAAAGAGTGGAACTTTGATAAAGGCTATGGAGAAGATGGGGAGCGACAGAGAGAATACGGCAGTCATCGGAGACCAGCTTCTGACGGATGCGCTCGCAGCGCATAGACTTGGACTGGTGGCGCTTATAGTTCCGCCTATAAAGGACAAGACAACGCCGTTTTTCAAATTCAAGAGATGGCTTGAAAAGCCGTATATAAAAAAGTACCGCAAAAATCACGCTGAATAAGAGAGGAATATAAAAATGATAGACAGACCAACCTTCGGTCCCGGTGGAAACAGCGAATCCTTCTACGCGGAGGGCAATAAGGGAACGGTAAACGCTCCGCGTTGGGTTCGAGAGAGAGGACTTGACGCATACGAGTTTGAGGCAGGGAACGGACTTAATGCTTCTGAGGAGACCTTGTCAAAAATAGGCGAGGAAGCAAGGGCGAACGGCATACTTATGTCCTTTCACACGCCGTATTTTATCTCTCTGTCAGGCATTGAGGAGGAGAAGCGGCTCAAGAGCATAGATTATATAAAGCGCTCTCTGCGCGCCGCCGAGCTTCTTGGCGCGGACACGATAGTGGTACACAGCGGAAGCGCTGCGAAGATAAGCCGAGAGGAGGCTATGTCGCTTGCGTCGGATACGCTTAGGCGGACTGTCGAGGCAGTGTGCCCCACGGATATACACATAGGTCTTGAGACGATGGGCAAGATAAATCAGCTTGGAACTCTTGACGAGGTAATAGAGCTTTGCAGAATTGACACTCATCTTTATCCCGTGGTCGATTTTGGACATATGAACGCGCGGAATATCGGCGGATATTTCACTGACGTGGACAGCTACCGCGCGATATTTGATAAGATAGGAAACGAGCTTGGGGATAAGTATGCTTACAATCTCCACTGCCATTTTTCAAAGATAGAATATACCAATGCGGGTGAGAAAAAGCATTTGACTTTTGCAGACACTGAATTCGGACCCTATTTTGAGCCGTTGGCAGAGGCTATAGTGCGTGAGAAGGTAGCTCCGAGAATAATCTGCGAATCGGCGGGAACGATGGCTGAGGACGCTCTCTTTATGAAAAAAGCGTGGGAGCGCGCCGTTGGAGGTCGATAATGAGAAGAAAAGAGCAGCTTGATAGTCTGAGAAAAAGATTGCTGAAGGATACAAGCGAGGGTGTGCTAATCTCGTCCGAGATAAATCAGAGATACCTTTCGGACTTTGATTACACCGACGGATATCTGCTTATACTGTCCGAGAAGGCGTATCTTCTTGCCGATTTCAGGTATATAGAGGCGGCGAGGAAAACCGTCAGCTCAGAAGATTTTGAGGTGATAATGCCCGAGGGTTCAATGCTCTCGGAGATAGCGCTTATCTCTGAGATAAACCGACTTGAACGGATATACGTTGAGGACGCGACACTTTCCTGCGCTATGCTTGAAAAATTACGTGATACCGTCAAGAGCGTGGAATTTGTGGGCGGAGCGTCGGCGGGGATATTTGACGGAAGGGCGGTAAAATTCTCTTGGGAATTGGAGAAGATAGCGAAGGCGCAAAGCGTTACCGACAAAGCCTTTGAGTATATTCTTGGCGTTATACGCCCCGATATGACTGAGATAGAGGTGGCTCTTGAACTTGAATTCTTTATGAGACGTAATGGTGCTGAGGCCACTGCTTTTGAGACGATAGCGGTATCGGGCAAGGCTTCCTCCATGCCGCACGGAGTGCCGAGAAACGTGAAACTCGAGCAGGGATTTTTGACGATGGATTTCGGTGCTAAGGTTGACGGATACTGCTCGGATATGACGAGAACGATAGTCCTCGGGAGTGCCGACGACGCAATGAAGCGGCTTTACAACACGGTGCTTGACGCGCAGATGGCGGCGCTTGAGATGATTTGCGAGGGCGTGGAGTGCCGCGGGGTGGATAAGGTCGCGCGAGACCTTATAGACAACGCGGGATATCGCGGCTGCTTTGGGCACAGTCTCGGTCACGGAGTGGGAATGTATATCCATGAGTCTCCGAGATTTTCATCGAGCGCTCCCGAGGGAGAACTGCTTCGCCGTGGAAACGTGGTAACTGTTGAGCCCGGTATATACATTGCTGGTAAATACGGCTGCAGAATAGAGGACATGATAGCCATAGACTGCGAAGGAAATATGATAAACTTCACCAAAAGCCCAAAGGAGCTTATAGTGATATAAAATAAAGGGATAGAAATTTCAATTTCTATCCCTTTATTTTTAGTTTATTCAGTCAGCCTTTTGGGCAAATCTGATAGAGGTTATGACAACGTCCTCTCTCGGGTAATCTCTGGAGTTTGTAGCCACGGACGCGATAGCGTCAACTACGTCCATACCCGCAACGGTAAATCCAAACGCCGCGTAATCTCCGTCGAGATGGGAGGAATCTTTGTGCATTATAAAGAACTGAGACGATGCTGAGTCGGGATCATTGGTGCGCGCCATAGAGATAACTCCTCTGACGTGCTTCAGATTGTTCTCAAAGCCGTTGCTTGTGAACTCACCCTTGATAGTGTCGGCGTTCTTTTCAACATAATCTTTATCCATTCCGCCGCCCTGTATCATAAAATCCTCGGTAACTCGGTGGAAGATAAGTCCGTCGTAGAATTTCTCTGAAACAAGCTTTTTGAAGTTCTTGACTGTATCGGGGGCGACCTCGGGGAAGAGTCTTACGACTATCTTGCCGTAATTTTCAACGCTTATTATAACGTAATCAGTTTCGCTGTCTGTTTCGGTGAACTTGCTTATATCCACCTCGCTGAGGTCAAGTTCTTCGTGTGCGGGGGCGGTGAGTTTCTTGCAGGACGTAAGCGGAATAGCTATCATCAGTATCGCAAGAGCAAGGCAAAAAAATCTTTTCATATTCATTTCCTTTCAAAAACATATTATAACTATATCATTCTAACAGATAAATTTGCGTTTGTCAATAAAATCCGCCAAATTGAAATATTTTCTCTTGGATAAAGCATAATATTTCTATAAGGATATAAGGGGGACGGATATGGAAAAAACAAGGTACGGAGATATAGCGGCAAAGCTATTTTGCGCGGTGGTAGCGGCGCTATTTATATGGTTTATCTTTGAGTACGCCATAGGGATAGTACTGCCGTTTGTGTTGGCTTTCTGTGTTGGCGTACCGATATATTCCTTCTCGGTCAAGCTGCACAAAAGGCTGGGACTGCCGCAAAAGCTGTGCGCCTTTTTTCTGCTGTTGCTTTTTCTGTCCCTGTTGATTTTTTTGGTCGGACTTGCTGTGAACAGGCTTTTTGTCGAGATAGAGGAGCTTATAGAATGGATAGGAGAGGATAAGGAGAGCGTTGGACGAGTAGTGGGAGTGGTATTCGGATACGTCAGCGACCTGTCCTCGAATATACCGTTTATCGAGGAGATAGAGAATATTGAGGGGCTTGAGAATTTCAGACAGATAGTGAACGACGGCGTGTCAAATATTTTCGGGGAATTCGTGTCGGGTGTCACTACCTCGATACCCTCGCGGGCGATGAACATAATAAAGCAGACGCCGAAGGCTTTCGTTACCGTGCTGGTCACATTACTTTCTTGCTTTTATTTTGGAATGGATTGGGGCAGGATAAAGGACGGTATCCTCGGAATGTTTTCTCACGGCGGCAGAGAACGGGTAGGAAAGTGGACGTCGATTCTCGGGAATGCGCTAAAGAGGTACGGAAGGGCGTATCTTCTGATAATGCTCCTGACCTTTATAGAGGTGTTCATAGGGCTTCTGCTGCTCAAAAAGCGATACGCGTTTCTGCTCGCCCTCATCGTAGCGGTGGTTGATATCCTGCCCGTGTTCGGCGCGGGGACGGTTCTAGTACCTTGGGCGGCATTTTCTCTGCTGATGAAGGATTACAGAACGGGTATGGGGCTTCTCGCACTCTACGGTGTTATCACGATAATCCGACAGATAGCCGAGCCGAGGATAGTGGGCGACAGCCTTGGAATACACCCGCTGGTGACGCTGATAGCTATGTTCGCGGGGCTGAGTCTTTTCGGTATCACGGGAATGCTTCTCGGTCCGTTTGTGGTATTGATAGTGAAGGAGCTGCTTGAAGTGAAAAGAGAATAATATCACGGGCGTGGCAAGGTTTGCCTTGCAACGCCCGTGAGCTTTACTCAAAAAGCGGAGTTGAGAGATATCTGTCACCCGTGTCGGGAAGTATGACGGCGATATTCTTTCCCGCATATTCAGGTCTGCGTCCGAGCAGAGTAGCTGCGTGAAGCGCCGCGCCCGAGCTTATTCCGCAGAGAAGTCCCTCGCTCTTGGCGAGCAGTCTGCTCGCGGCGTATGCTTCATCCTCTGTGACCGCGATTATCTCGTCTATAACCTCACGGTCAAGATTTGACGGTACGAAGTTCGCGCCGATACCCTGAAGTCCGTGCGCTCCCGCCTGTCCTTTTGATAGCAGGGGAGATGAGGCGGGTTCAACCGCGATTATCTTTACGTTCGGGTTCATAGCTTTGAGATATCTTCCCGCACCACTGAGCGTTCCGCCTGTTCCGACGCCCGCCACAAGCGCGTCCACCTTTCCGTCAGTGTCCTGCCATATCTCGGGGCCTGTGGTCTGCTCGTGTGAGGCGGGATTTGCGGGATTGTCAAACTGAGAGGGAATAAAACTACCATCTATCTCTCTCGCCAACTTCTCTGCCTTGTCAATAGCGCCCTTCATTCCGAGCGCTCCGTCGGTCAGCACTATCTCAGCGCCGTACGCCGAGAGCAGACGGCGGCGCTCAACGCTCATAGTATCGGGCATAGTGAGGATAGCGCGGTATCCGTGCGCCGCGGCGATAGCGGCAAGTCCAATCCCCGTATTTCCGCTAGTCGGTTCGATTATTACCGAACCCGTCTTGAGTATTCCCGCCTTCTCGGCTGTCTCTATCATCGAAAGCGCAACCCTGTCCTTAATGCTTCCCGCAGGATTGAGATATTCGAGCTTGCAGAGAAGCGTAGATTCAATACCCGTCTTGGCTATATAATTTTTGGGCATAAATATCGGAGTTTTTCCGATGAGCTGAGTTATACTTGAATATATCATAATATACCTCCTAAATTTTTAATAGTAAATAACCGTACATAGCGGTGAGAACTATGTACGGCTAATATTACATATTGTTGATAGCTTTTGTGAATTGGCTCTTCTTGCGAGCAGCAGCATTCTTGTGAATGATTCCGCGTGCGGCAGCCTGGTCTATTTTCTTTACAGCAACCTTGTAAGCAGCCTGAGCAGCGGCATTGTCGCCAGATGCGAGAGCAGCCTGATACTTCTTTATATCAGTCTTAAGCTGTGTGCGGAACATCTTGTTTCTGAGCGTCTTTGCCTCTGTAACGAGAACGCGCTTCTTAGCACTTTTAATATTCGGCATTGTTTTCACCTCCGTAAAAAGCATTATTAGTCTTAACGGCGAGCCTGAGAGGATGCGCACCGTATTCGTCCATACATTTACATATCATAACACAAAACAATTCATAATGCAAGGGGTTTTTGAAAAAATTTCAAAAAAGTTGAAAAAATAAATTCTGAGGCAAAAAAAGAAGATTTCTTAAAAAATATATAAAATATTGGATTAATTTAGAAAAAACGCTTGACAACTTGAAAATAAGGTGATATAATATTAAACTGCATTAAAATGCCAGATTAGCCTAAAAAGCTATTCGGCAAATGTTTGTTTCGATATATTATATATACGTTTTTTGTCAGACTACGTCGTTTGGCAGGGGCGCTGCTCTCTTTCGCAGCTTGGGTTTTGAAGGCTCGGCTGTCTGGCGGAGCTGAGGAAAATATTTTACGTCGGCACAGACATAGGCTCAGCGGGTTTGGTCCGCGGTGCAAGTATTTTGAATGGAGTGATTGAATTAATGGTCAATGTAAAAGAGCAAAAGCTTGGTCAGAACACAAGAATGAGCTTTTCGAGATCCCGTTTTTCTCTCGATCTTCCCAATCTTGTCGAAATTCAGACAAAATCCTTCAAGTGGTTCTTCGAGGAAGGTCTTATGGAGGTGCTCAGAGACGTATCTCCTATTACCGACTATTCGGGGAATTTGGTGATCGAATTTGTCTCCTATTCGATAGACTCTAAGCCGAAGTATACGGTCGAGGAGTGCAAGGAAAGAGACGCGAACTACGCTGCGCCCTTGAAGGTGAACGTGCGTCTCACGAATAAGCAGACGGGCGAGGTCAAGCAGACCGACATCTTTATGGGTGAGTTTCCCATAATGACCGAAACAGGAACCTTCGTTATCAACGGAGCAGAGCGCGTTATCGTTTCGCAGATCATACGTTCGCCCGGCATGTACTATTCGTCAGAGATAGACAAGACGGGTAAGGAGACCTATGCCGCGACGGTCATACCGTACCGCGGAGCATGGCTTGAGTATGAGATAGACGTTAACGGCGTTATGTACGTCCGTATAGATAAAAACCGTAAGCTTCCGCTTACTATGTTTATCCGCGCTCTCGGACTTTCCGTAGATCCCGAAACCGGCAATATGGTTTCGAGCATCGAAAGCGCAGAGGACATCTTTGAGATGTTCGGTGATGATATCCGTCTTCGCGCAACTCTTGAGAAGGACGAGTCTGAGGCTTCCGCCATCAACCGTCATTCCACCGCATCTGTGGAGTCTCTCCGTGAGATCTTCCGCAAGCTCCGTCCCGGTGAGCCTATCCAGGTCGATGCGGCTCTTACACTTATCAATAACTTCTTCTTCGATGCAAAGAGATATGACATCGCTCCCGTTGGACGTTATAAGTTCGATAAGAAGATGTCAGTGGCATCAAGAATTCGCGGTCACAAGCTCGCAGAGGCTGTTGTTAACCCCCTTACAGGTGAGGTTGTTTACGAGGCAGGCGAG